>CAVDQR010000130.1:0-4171 GCA_963611065.1 Bacteroides ovatus | reverse complement strand
TCTCCCGATTCGAACAGCGACATCGAGTGCATTCTGAGATGTTTTATGCGTCCTGTTCCACTGTGGACGGGCTTGTTCTTCTTCGGTGTCGATGATCCTGTGAGGATGTACAGGCCCTTCGAATGTGTCTTGTCCAGTCTCGAGCGTACCGTATCCCATATCACCGGGATCTCCTGCCATTCGTCTATGAGATGGGGCGGGTCGCCTTCCAGAGCGATGTTGATATTCATCAGGGCGAGTTCTTTGTTGCTCTGCCCGAATTCGTCTGAATCGCCTATCATGAATGCACTCTCAGACGCGTTCAGTCCGACCCACGTCTTTCCGCACCATTTCGGACCCTCTATGCTGACGCCTCCGAACGCGCGAAGGCAAGAATCCAGTTTGCCCTCTATGAGCCTATGCCGATAGCCTTCCTGCGTAAGTGCCATACCACTGTAAAATCATGGTTGCATATAAGCATTGGGGAGATTTCGGATTTTCCATTGGGGAGATTTCGGATTTTCCATTGGGGAGATTTCGGATTTTCGGGGCCGATGGGTCCTTAGTTCCGTCGACTTAACAATGTTCACAATCGACCATGGAGTCAGCACGTCTGTCGCCAACCTTATAAACAGGACGTCGATGGGTGTGCTAAGCTCTGGTAGTGTAGCGGCCAATCATTCGGCCCTTTCGAGGCCGACACACGGGTTCGAATCCCGTCCAGAGCACCATACTCTCTACTCGGTCTCGCTGACCGATGAGCTTCTTCCTGAATTCGGCGCTCTTCTTGGCGATCTCGTCGACGTTGCTCTTGTCCACGGCGTAGACCTCCGGGAGCCTGCGCGGATGAGCCTGCAGCATCCTGTCGAGGAGGTTCCTGTCCGGGAACTCGCACTTCTTCAGGTACTGCCTGTCCCAGTTGGCCGCCAGGTCGAGGATCGCCTCGATCCCCCTGTCGTTGAAGAGCGACGCGAACACCGCCCCCACGGTGGAATCCTTGGACATCACCGCGATGTTGCATCCCCTCACGGCGAAGTCCGATCCGTTGAATGACAATGCCACCCCGCCCGCATCCCTGACGAGGTCCAGGCACTGGTAGTCCGTGTCCTCCCCTCCGATGTACATGGTGCAGTCCAGGTCGATGTTGGTCTGCTTCCTGATGTCCAGGAGCTGGTACGCCTTGCGGTGGGACGTCACGGGGTTGGAGGATTCCATCAGGCCCATGGCCGGGAGCTCCGGCAGCCTGTTCTGGAAGATGTCGTCCAGCGTCTTGATGATCCTGATGTCGTCGCTGTCCACCTCCATGGGGACGTTGAGCTCGTACACCGTCTTGGGGATCCTCAGCGAGTTGATCTCGTCGCACATCTCGCGGATCCTCCTCGCATCGGACCTGCCGAACTGCACATGGTCCAGGTCCATCTTGGAGCAGAACACCTCGCACAGCGGGGCGTCGATCCTGTCCGCGACGGTCATCCATCCGTGCTCGTACAGGGATGTGGTGACGAACGTCGGGAGGAGCCTGGATATGAACCTCAGGGCATCCTCCGATCCCGGCATGAGCTGCAGTGTGTCCGCGTAGGTCTGCTGGACCAGGTGGTCCGTGGCGCCGTTGGCCTTGAGGAACGGGATCACCCACTTCACGGTGTTCCCGGCGGTGGCCTCCTCCCTCCCCAGGACGTACGCTGTGAGGGAATCGTACCTCCTGATGACGTCGTAGAAGTGCGTCCCGTTGCGTATGAACCTCCCGCAGAGGTCGCGGAGGGTGTTGTTCTTCAGTATGAAACCGCTCAGATTGGTCACGAAGATCCTGTCGGGGAACAGCCCGAGTTCTTCGGCGGGGTCGTATTCTCCGGGCATGATCGCTCCTCCAGGGCCCTGTCGACCATGTCGGACAGGTCGTACGCGCCGTTCAGGACGCCGTCCCTGGTGGCCGGCTTCTTGTCGACTATCCTGAGCCTCCCGTCGGCGAACGCCGAGATCGTCTCGGTGATCAGGGGGAGCTCGCGCCTGGCGCCGTCCTCCCTTATCTTCTTGAAAAGCGGGTTGTCCAGATACTCCGCCTGACGGATCTCGTCGAGGGTCCGGGTCTCAAGCTCCTTCCCCAGATCCGCCCACAGCTCGTCGTAGCCGGGTCCGCGGATCGGGAACCCGCAGTACGCTATGGCGGCTCCGCGGTCCCATTCCTCGGTGCACACGTGCATCATGGCGCCCTGCCTGTCGGCGTTCTCGGATATGAGCTGCCAGATGACCTCCTGCCAGGTGCCCTTGGGGCCGTCCGGGAGCGCGGGGTGCAGGTTCAGCATGTCGAACGCCTCGCACGTGTCGTCGTCCATCCACAGCATGTATCCCGCCAGGATGCCCAGGTCGAACGGGTACGGGGAGACCGCTTCCCTCAGCGCCTTCCCGTATTCCACGCGCCACTTCGCCTCGTCCGAGGCCCTGAGCTCCGGCTCGAACTCCTTCCAGGAGACCGTCGCGAGGGGGATCCCGTATCCCTTGACCATGTCGAAGAACATCTCGCGCTGTTCGCGCTTGGGGTTGTCCTCCTCCTCGTTGGACCAGTTGCAGAAGACGAACGCGATCTCCACGTCGAGCGTCCCGGCCAGCTTGCGGTCCATGACCGCTTTCAGCAGATTGCGGGATCCGGGGCCCCGCCCTGTGGAGAACCAACCCAGTCTGAGCATGTGCGAGGGAACGGGGGGCCATAATAATAGACTATCGAGGAAGGTCCCGTGGGCATCGGAGTTCCGTCGGATTCGGAACGGTCAATATTTGATTTCTGTATAATGGAATATTTGAAATCTGTATAATGATTCATGTCGCCGAGGACGATGGAGGCAGAGAGGCACTACTATCCGCGTGTGGTCGACGGTCATCTCAGGCGCAAGCTCGCATCCGCAGGCGTCCTGGTGATAGAAGGTCCCCGGGGATGCGGGAAGACCGCGACGGCGGAGCGCATGGTCGCGAGCTCGATCGACATCCAGGATCCCGATTACAGAGAATATTACATCGAGCAGGCGAGGGTGAAGCCGTCTCTGTTGCTCGAGGGGGAGGCCCCGAGGCTGATAGACGAGTGGCAGGACATCCCCAAGCTATGGGATGCGGTGAGATTCGCGGTGGACCGCGATCCCGGGGCCAGGTACATCCTCGCGGGTTCGGCACTTCCGAGGGAGGCCGACGCCGGCCAGATGAAGCATTCCGGGACGGGGCGCATTTCGAAGGTCCGCATGCGCACCATGAGCCTGTTCGAGTCCGGGGATTCCAGCGGAGAGGTGTCCCTCAAGGGGCTGTTCGACGGGGAGACGGGGTTCGATTCGATATCGGACATGACGCCGGACGGCCTGGCGTTCGTCATGCGCAGAGGCGGATGGCCCGAATCGATGGGCATGAGCGGGGAAGAAGCGATGGAGGTGTCGAAGGACCGCTACCGTTCGATAGTGAACGGGGAGATATCCTGCGCGGACGGCGTGAAACGCGATCCGATGACCGTCGACAGCATCATGAGGATCCTGTCCGGGAGTATATGCGCCGAGAAGAGCACGGTCTCGATAGCCGAGGATGCGAAGGTCGTCTCCAGACTGACGGTCATGAGCTACATCGAGGCTCTGAGGAGGATATTCGTCGTGGAGGACATTCCGGCCTGGAGGCCGGCGCTGAAGTCCAAGGCAAGACTCGTCGCGTCACCGAAGAGGTGTATCTGCGATCCGTCGTTGGCCGCCGCGGCTCTGGGATCGGAGCCCGAGGATCTGTTCAGGAACATGAGGGACTTCGGATCCCTCTTCGAAGCCCTCGCCATTCGGGACCTCAGGGTGTATTCCCAGGTCATCGACGGGCAGGTCTACCACTATCACGACACGACCGGATTGGAGGTGGATGCGATCGTCTCTCTCGCGGACGGGAGATGGTGCGCCATAGAGATCAAGCTGAACAGCGGGGAGGACGAGGGCGCCCGCAACCTCATAAGGTTCAGGAACAAGACCAAACTGGCCGACGGAACAGGGCCGTCGTTCCTGGCGGTGCTGACCGGGACCGGGTTCTACCATGTCAGGCCCGACGGGGTCCTGGTGATCCCGATCGGATGCCTGGGGCCGTGATCCTCAGACGTCGAAGAGCACGGTCACGGACGGTTCGTCCCTGTCTATATTCATCATATGATAGGTGACGGCCTTGACCTCGGACCTGAGCCTGTGCT
>CAVDQR010000129.1:0-4204 GCA_963611065.1 Bacteroides ovatus | reverse complement strand
CGGTCCTCAGGGAGCTGATCCCGTCGATATCCGTCCCCGTCTCCGTCGATACGATGAAGACGTCGGTCGCCGAGCGCTGCATCGACCTGGGTGCGGCGGTGATCAACGACGTCTACGGCCTGAGGGACGAGGGGATGGTGGAACTGTGCGCCTCAACGGGCGTCCACGCGGTCATCATGCACATGAACGGCATGCCGAAGACCATGCCCGCCTCGATGGGCGGGAATGTGAAGCAACAGGTCCGCGACTTCCTCCGCGAACGCACCCAGGCGGCGCTGGACGCGGGCATGAGGGAGGACAGGATAATCCTCGATCCCGGCATAGGATTCGGGAAGGATCCCGATGAGAACATGGCCATCCTTAGGGACAGCGCCTACTTCTCCGACGGATACCCGGTCCTTTCCGGTTCGTCCCGCAAGCGCTTCCTCGCCACATGGTTCCCCGATACGGACCGCGATGAGGCATCCGCCGAAGCCGCGAGAATGGCCGCGGATTCGGGAGCGGACATCGTCCGCGTGCACAACGTCGGGGCGACGAGGCTCAGAGTTTCAGGATCACGCCTGTCGCGATGACGATCACGATGATGATCCCGGCGGAGCCCCAGAAGAGGAGCTCCTTGGTCTTCTCCTTCTTCTCGCGAGCCTCCTCGTTCCGCCTGCATTCATCGTCGCAGTACTCGTCCCCGAAGGGGATCGGGTCACCGCAGTACCTGCAATGCGAATGTTCGGGTAGTCTGAGGCCGCCTGCCATATCCCGCATGATGGCGAATCGTGATTTTAAGTTGCCGTGCGGACGATCCGAGCATCCGCAGTCATTGTTCCTAGGTCTCTCTTAGAACTTTGTTATTAGTTATCTCGTAAGTAGGCACTACTTAACCTGAGCCGTTGTAGAACTCCTCGCCGGTGACGGCAGGATGCGAAGAATGAGGATAACGCTGTTCAACGTCAGGAGCAAGGCGACGATGAAGATGGACCTGGACCCGGGCGAGGGGATCCGCGACATCGCGGACATCGCCTCGGAGACTTGGGGTCAGGGGAACAGGATGGTCCTGAGGGACGGGTACTCGATCCTGAGCCCGGAGAACGACATCGCGGGGATCCGCGACGGGGACGTCATCGAGGTGCTGCCCGACCCCTTCAGATGAGCCACCAATCCTTGAAATACGGCGTGTGTGTCGGGCGTCTCCGAAGTGATGCGAGATGACTGGAAGGATGGGAACGCGCGCCGATGTTCTGTTCGGACCCGGGGCCATGGCCTCGATACTGGATGCCGCGGAGAAGGGGACGAGCGGAGGGCTCTCCGGAACGGTCGAGACCGACGAGAAGGGTTCGTATCGCGTCGTCACCGGCACCGGCAGGTTCGATGTCGGGATGTTCTTCCCTTCCGAGGGCACCGAAGCGACGGATACCATGGCCGAGGAGCTCAAGAAGCGCTGCGGCACGGGCGTGATGGTCGTCATCGACCCCGAGATCGGGGAGCTCGCAGTCTACCGCGTGGAAGCGGACGGATGCCTGATGGCCTCCGCCCTGATGTCCGAGTGATTCACACCCAGATCGCGTGACGGTTGCGCATCTCCTCCTCGGTGATGCGCCTGCGCTCCATTATCTCGCTGACGATCCCGTCGAACAGGAGCAGCGAGGAATCCTCGAAAACGGTCCCCAGGGGAGCGACCTTCTTCACATCGTCCCCGTCGGGGATGGCCATCGATATGACGACGTCGGATGTGGCCGCCAGGGGGCAGTCCTCCACGCCGGTGACGCAGACCACCCTGGAGCCTATGCGCCTGGCGATCTTCGCCGTCTGAACGACGGACGAGGTCTTCCCGGTGTTGGAGATGAGGATCGTCAGGTCCTCCCTCCCGATTATCGGGGTGGTCATCTCCCCGACGAAATGCACGTCCAGCCCCAGCTGGACCAGACGGACGGCGAACATCTGCCCCACGAGACCCGATCTCCCGGATCCGTAGATGAAGACCTTGCGGCTGCCGAGGATCCCGCCCACGAGCTCCTCGCGGGCGTTAGGATCCACAGAATCCAGGGCCTTCCTGCAGTTGGCGAGGATGCCGTCGACGAAGTCCAAATCACTCACCGGCGGCAGCGGCGGATTCCGCCGCCTTCTTCCTCTCCCTGAGCTCCTTGGCGGCCTTCTTGGTCAGGATCCTCTCCTGTATGATCCTCATGTACATGGCGTCGTGCTCCAGGAGCGGCGACGTGGAGATGATCGTGCAGTCGGGCCTCATCTCGCTCAGGGCCTCGGCCAGCGGGTCGAATTTGAGGTCGCCCTTCTTGATCGGGGTCAGCCTCTTCTCGTTGCCCTCGGAGTACTCGACTCCGGCGAAGGCGGTGTGCATCCTGCCCTTGCAGTAGGGTTCGACGGTCTCCATGAGGTTCAGGAAATCGTCCGCCTCCAGGAGCGTCCCGTTCGTGCGGGAGTGGTGGTGGGAGAAGTTGATGACCGGTGTGAGGTCGCCGATGTCCTCGCAGATGGAGAGCACCTGATCAAGGGAGCCGAATACGTCCTCCTGCCCGGTGATCTCGATGCCGAGCCTGGGTTTGAGCCCGCAGCCCTTCCACCAGTCCACGATGGCGCCCAGGTTGTTGTAGATGTTCTCGTCCACGGTGTCCCTGTCGCGCCCCTCCTCGTATATCCCGAGGCTGGTGACCACGATGTCACCGTCGAGGGCGTTCATGATCAGACCGGCGTGGCGGATGCTGTCCATGCAGCTGTAGGTGAGGTCGTCGTCCCCGCCCAGGTCCATGTAGTAGGGGGTGTGGATCGACAGCTTGACATCGAGCCTCTTGGCCATATGGCCCAGGTCCCCGAGGGATCCGAAGGTCTTGGCGACGGGGGACGGCATGAAAAGGAGGTCGTCATCCTCCTCGATGGGCTCGTCCGGGTCGCTGATGGGCTCTCCGTCCCTCATGATCTCGACGACGAAGTCCTCCTCGATGTCCTTGATGGTCAGACCGACCTCCTCGTCCTCCGGGGGACGGGGGAACACGCCCGCGCGAACCATCTGGATCTCCAGTGCGCTGAGACTGAGGTTGTGGACATCCTCTATGCCGTCCTTCAGGGTGCGCCCTTTGCAGGACAGGGGTATTCCGGCCGGACCGAACCTTATCATGTGTGCCGCTAATCCCCCTTAAGTAAATAAGGCGTTCGTCATCGTCGGCGCATCTTTCGTCTTAAGGGAAACAGTCGGCGATGCCCTTTAAATATGAGAAAAATTAGGGCCCCGATATGAACTCTGGCAGGGTCGTCGCCATATCCGGCGCGTTGTTGGCGGTGGTGTCCCTCGTGGTGGCGTGGGTCCACTACGAAGGCATCATGGTCGTCATCTCGCTGTTCGCATTGGTGTACGGGTCCATCGCATCCAAGCGCTGCTCCGCCGGGACGTGCATGTGCATCATGGCGGCCTCGGTGGCCGCTCTGGTGTGCACCGTGCTCTCCGTGACGGTCCTGGACCAGGGCAACTTCCTGGGCGACGACGGCAATCCGACCATCTTCTGGTTCGTCCTGATCGGATTGGTCCACACCGTTCCCGTGGTCCCGCTGACCTTCGTCACCTACATCATCGTCGCGTCGATGACCGGCGCGTCCTACAACTGGGCCGTCGTCAGGGGCCTCAGCCCGTTCATCGGGATGGGCATGGAGGTCCCGGGATTCGTGCTCGAGTACGTGTTCCAGGGTTCCGACAACTGGATGACCGACAACGGGTACATCCTGTACCATTTCCTGATGACCGCCATCGTCATGATCGTCTTCGCATGGTATGCGTCGAGATACATGAGGGCCCGCAGGATCATCGTGGACGGGAACGGGGTGGGTGAGGTCCAATGCTGACCCGCGAGCAGGACGAGCACGAGCGCAGGGTCGCATGGGCGATGCTGATCCTCTGCCCCCTGTCCTTCCTGTTCATCTCCGTGTTCTCGTTCATCGGGGTGATGCCCGGCATCGAGGCCGGACATCCGGCGATATACCTGGAGGCGACGTGCTTCGCATGGGCACTGGTGTCCATGCTGCTGCCCGCCCTGAGGCTCCTCAGGCTCGTCTCCGTGCCCCGCATGTTCCTGATCGTCGTCTACGCGAACATGTACTTCTACGTCCTGTCGCTGAACGTCGGCTTCTACATGAACATCAGCTGGTGGGGCGACATGGGGCATGTGATTTCATCGATGATCGTGTCGATGATAGTGTTCATAGC
>CAVDQR010000128.1:0-4215 GCA_963611065.1 Bacteroides ovatus | reverse complement strand
GGGCATCACCATAGCATTGGCGGGTTTCACCCTGGTCTACGCCTCCACGGTCGGGAGGATCGAGTCGGACGCCTCCCTGGATTGGCCGGCCCTCATGGAGGCGGCTTCGCAGCTGGACCCCACGATGATGAAGATGGCCATGGTCATGATCATCGTCGGTTTCGGAACGAAGGTGGGATTCGTTCCTATGCACACATGGCTGCCGGACGCCCACAGTCAAGCGCCCAGCCCGGTGAGCGGACTGCTCTCGGCGGTCCTGCTCAACTGCGCCCTGTACGGCATAATCAGATTCTACGCGGTGTCCGAGATCGTCAATCCCGGATTCGCCTCCGCCGTGATGCTCACGTTCGGATTGCTGTCGCTGGCCGCGGCCGCGTTCTTCATCGTGTCCGCCAGGGACCTCAAGAGGATGCTCGCCTACTCGAGCATAGAGAACATGGGATTGATCGCCATCGGATTCGGCATCGGGACCCCTCTGGCCATAGCCGGGGCGATCCTCCAGCTGGTCGCCCATTCCGTCACCAAGCCGATCCTCTTCTTCTCCGCGGGGGATGTCGTCCAATCGTACGGCACCAGGGAGATGAGGTCGATAAGAGGTCTCGGGAAATCCATGCCGTTCACATCTTTCATGCTGACCGCCGGCACCCTGGCGATAGTCGGCGCCCCTCCGTTCGCCATATTCGTGGGGGAGTTCACCATCATCAGCGCCGCCGTATCGGACGGTTCGTTCTGGATCGCCGGGCTGATGGTCATCCTCCTGGCGATAGTGTTCGCCGGGTTCGTGAGGAACGTGTTCCCCATGATCACCGGGGATCCCGGCAGGGAGATCGACCAGCACGCGTGCGTGTCGAGGCGTCTGCCGTTGGTGATCCTGTTCATCGCCACCCTGTTCCTCGGATTGTTCATGACCGACGGGATGCAGGAGTGGCTTTCCAATGCAGTCGGCAGCCTGGGGCTGATACTGTGAACCATCTCCGGTTGGGACGCAACGAGGTGCTGGCGCAGGCCTCCCGCTTGAACGAGGACGGCTACCGTCTGATGACGATGTTCGCCGTCGAGGGCGAGCCGAGGACGGTGGAGGCGCTGTTCGGGAAGGGGTCGGAGATCGTCCGTCTCACCTATGTTCCGGGCGCCAAGGCCGTTCCGATATCCAAGAAGGTCCCCAACGCCCTGCCGTTCGAGAGGCTGATGTACGAGATGAGCGGGGTGCGGTTCGAAGATGGCCCCCGCGATCCGATAGTCTACCGCAGGATAGGCGACGGGTATCCGCTGCAGAAGGAACCGTACGACAGGACGACGGAAGCACGCATCCCCATAGGTTCCAACCGCACCGTGGGGGACGACGTGTTCGAGATACCCGTCGGTCCTGTTCACGCGGGCATCATAGAGCCCGGTCATTTCAGGTTCAGCGTGGCCGGCGAGCCGGTGATCGAGCTGAACCCCACGCTGGGATACACCCACCGCGGGATCGAGAAGCTGTTGGAGACTCCGGCTTCCCAGGACAATTCCAGATTGGTCGAGAGGATATCCGGCGACACCTGCGTGGCCAACTGCATCGCGTATTCCGAGATCATGGAGTCCGGATGCGATGTCCCGGTCCGCGCGAAGCACATCCGCACCGTATTGGCGGAGATGGAGAGGCTCCACTGCCACATCTCCTCCGTCTCGGGGGTGTGCACGGACACGGCGTTCAACGTCCCCTCCGCCTTCGGCGGGGGGATCCACGAGAAGATCCTAAGGATGGACATGGGACTGACCGGTCACAGGCTGCTGATGAACAGCGTGGTGCCGGGAGGCGTCCGCAGGGACATCCCCGATCCCAAGCTGGAGGAGCTGGACGATTTCCTGATGGAGATCAAGTTCGAGATAGAGGACCTGGCGGAGATGATGGAGAGCCCCGCTCTGCTGGACCGTCTGGACGGGACCGGGGTCCTCACAATGGATGATGCGATCGCGATAGGGGCCGTCGGTCCCATCGCCCGCGCCTCCGGCGTGGCGTCGGACGCGAGGAAGGACCTGAAGTACGGGATGTACGGGGATCTCGGGATGAACGTCGTCACCGCGAAGAGGGGCGATGTGCACTCCAGGACCGCCGTCAGGCTCGGGGAGATAACGGAGTCCATCAGTCTGATCCATCAGAGCATACAGTCGATAGAGCCCGGCGAGACCAGGGTGAAGCCGTCCGCGGAGGACGGGTTCCACGTGTCCGTCGTCGAAGCTCCCAGAGGGGAGCTGGTGCACTGCGCCGACATAAGGGACGGGAAGGTGTGGAGATATGCGGTCCGCGACCCGTCGTTCGTGAACTGGTTCGGGATGTGCAGGGCGGTCCCGGGGAACGTCGTTCCCGACTTCCCGCTGATAAACAAGAGCTTCGGGCTGTCGTACAGCGGGAACGATCTGTGAGGTGCGGTAGATGCTTGACGATCTTTTTTCCAATCTGACCTCGTGGGACCGCTGCACCGAACCGAAACCGGTCATCATGGAGGAGCGCGAGGGGATGCCCATGGCGTCCTCCGATTGCAAGGGATGCGGGAGGTGCGCCGGGAACTGCCCGACGAAGGCCATCATCATCGAAGACGGCTGGAAGGTGGACCTCGGGAAGTGCATCTTCTGCATGGACTGCGCCATGGTGTGCCCGGAGGGCTGCATCGTCGAGGCGGATGCCCCCGATTATGCGCTGACGAGGGATGAGCTGATCGTGTCGCGCGATACCGTCGCGGAGGAGCTGGAGAAACCTCTCGATCCATCGACGAGGAGGATGTTCGGGAGGTCCGTCGCCCTGAGGGAGCTGGACACCGGATCCTGCAACGGATGCGAGGTGGACCTGAACTGCATGTCCAACCAGTTCTACGACATGCACAGGTTCGGGATCAAGATCGTGGCGTCGCCGAGGCATGCGGACGGTCTTATCGTGACGGGTCCGATGTGCTCCAACATGAAGGAGGCCGCTGAGAGGACCTACGGCGCGGTTCCCGCGCCCAAGCTGGTCATAGCTTCCGGAACATGCGCCATATCGGGCGGGGTGTTCGTTCGGGGGGATGTGGTCGGGGAAGGGATAGAAGGGGTCCTGGAGCCGACGATGTACATCCCCGGTTGCCCTCCCACGCCGGACAGGGTGATCAGGAGCCTCGTGAAGGCGCTCGGCCTTCGCTGAACCACGATCACGGTGCACTTGGCGTTGGCGACGATGGAGTTGGAGACGCTGCCGAGGATGACCCTGTCCAGGGACGTCTTCCCGGAGCGGCCGACTATGATGGTGTCGCAGTCGAAGCGGGATGTCGTCTCGAGGATCACCTTGTCGGGCTGTCCGGATTCGACGATGCTCTGAGCGTCGGCGCCTTCGGCTTTCGCTTTCTCCAGGGCGGATTCGGCTATGGAACGGACCCTCTGGATGTCGGTGTCAGCGCCTTTGGCGACGACGGAGAGGATGATCAGCTTCTCACCGTAGACGACCGAGTTCCTTATGGCGTAGTCCAGGGCCTTCTCGGTGTTCTCCCTGCCGTCGTAGGCTATCAGCATGGTCATGTTCGGGGCCATCGGGCCCGATGGTTATCTAGTTGCCGATGGGTTTTTATCCGAGGGCTGAATGGGTGGGGTTGTGGGCCCGTGGGGTAGCTTGGTATCCTTGTGGCTTCGGGAGCCATTGACTCCGGTTCAAATCCGGGCGGGCCCACTCATCTCTCGTATCGTCCGACGCATTCCGACGGTTTTGTCCGACGATCGATTTTATCGAAGAAAGGAACGGCGTGGTTTGGCTACCCGGATTTCCGATTCAGACTCGGTTTCGGGCCCATTGTTCAATATTGTGAATCGACTAACAATAAATAGTCATAACAGTTAATTTAATATATTTAGTATATATTATGCCATATTGCCAGAAAGGCAGTGAGTCCGGTACCGGACTCGCACTCTGGTACCGGAGCTGCCGAGGCAGGAGGTGTATCCCATACTGGTGATCATCACCAAGAGCCGCCGGAGGCTTCGTGTGATAATCGTCACCGAAACGGTGACGATTATCCTTGACCTTCCATAAGGAAGGCCGGGTCTGATCCGCCTTAAGGATCCGGCCCTTACGGGCCGTTACTTCCTACCTGCTATAGCGTATGCTATATACAGTATTTCAAATATCGCATATCGATGAAGAAACGTATGACGGACAGGGAGATCCGTGAAAGGCTCTACGACATCTTCCCGGTTCTTGTGTTCGAGGAAGGC
>CAVDQR010000127.1:0-4286 GCA_963611065.1 Bacteroides ovatus | reverse complement strand
CGATGTCGATGACCTCGCGGAAATACTCGGGCTTGGCGTCGCCGCGCACGTCGATGGGGTTGGTGAGACCGGCGACGGTGGGCACGCGCCTCTTGATCTCCTCGATGGTCTCCTCGGAGAACTTGACGGCGTTGATGTTCGCAGCATCGAACGCAGCATCCGCGGACATGACACCGAGACCGCCGGCGTTGGTGATGATCGCGATTCCATCCTTCTTCATGGGGCTGCACATGCTGAACACGGACAGCGCGTCGAACATCTCGTCCAGGTCCAGTGCCCTGAAGATGTTGAGCTTCTTGAAGATCACATCGTTGACCGCGTCCGATCCGGCCAGGGATCCGGTGTGCGACGAAGCGGCGGCGGAACCGGCCTGGGTCCTTCCGGACTTGAAGACCACGATGGGCTTCTTGACCGGCATGTCCTCGACGGCCTTGACGAACTTCTCTCCGTTGGAGATACCCTCGCAGTACATCCCGATGACCTTCGTCTCGGGATCGTTGGAGATGTCGGCCAGCAGGTCGGCCTCGTCGATGTCGGCCTTGTTGCCGAAGGTGATGAAGTTGGCGATACCGGCCTTGTTCTTCACGGCCCAGTCGATGATCGAGGAGCCGACGGCCCCGGACTGGGAGAAGATGGTGATGTTCCCGCTCTCCGGAAGGAGATGGGCGAAGGTGGCGTTGATGCCCTTGCCGGAGCACATGACACCGAAGCAGTTCGGTCCGAGGAAGCGGACCCCGGACTCCTTGGCGACCCTGACGAGCTCCTTCTCGAGCTCCGCGCCCTCGGGGGAGTCCTCCTTGAATCCGGCGGTGAGGATGGTGGCGTAACCGATGCCGGCCTGCTTGAGCTTGGCGACCTCGCCGGGGACGAGGGCGGCCTTGACAGCGAAAACCGCGAGGTCCACGGGCTCCCCGATGTCGGTGACGGACGGATAGGCCTTCAGGCCCATGATCTCCCCGCCCTTGGGGTTGATCGGGTACAGTCTTCCCTTGAATCCCGCATCGAGCATGTTCTTCACGAGCATGCCTCCCAGCTTCGTCTCGTCGTTGGACGCGCCGATGATGGCAATGGAGCTAGGACTGATAATTTCCTTCATGGGGCGCGTATCCTGAACTTCTCTTAAAAATCTTTCTTCAGAATTCGTAGAATAGAAGCAAAATTCGTAAACATTCCTTCGATATTCGAAAAAGAGCGTCGAATCCACCACGGAATCAGTAGGATTACGTCGAATGTACGATTATTCGTCGTACATACCGCCCGCATCGCATCCCGTAACGTCGAATGCCGTATATCGCGGGGGGATCCGACCCCCCGCATGGGCTAAATAGGTTCGATCCGGTGTCCTCCCCCGCCGTACCGGCGGAGGGGCGCGACATCGTGAACGCCATGTGCACGGGACGGCGGACAGAGCCCCGTCCCAAATTTTTGGGAACTCGCGGGAGCGTGCGGCGCGTCGCCGCGGCGATGACCGGGAGACAACGCGGGGCCCGACACACACCCCCTGCGCAAGTCAGCGCCCCGAGGCCGGCGTCACCGCCGGACGATGAACCGGCGTGTTAGCGCACGGGGGACACCTCCTCCTTCCCTCAGAAGTGCACGTTCAGCCTCCTGAGCTCGGAATCCATGGCCATCCTGTTCGGGTGCTTCGAAAGCAGGACGTCGTACTCCGTCCCCCTCCTGCCGATCTCCGGGTTGAAACCCATGCTCACGTGGGCCACCTGGGTGTACAGGCAGTAGTCGAACAGCTCCTGGGTGACGACCTCGTCGTCCAGGATGTCCGACATCACCACGGTCTTCAGCAGGACGCTGGATTTCCCGATGCACCTGCTAGTCTTGGCGGGCGCCCAGCCGATGATCAGCTCCGGGTCCCTGACCGTCAATCCCATGGCGATCAGCCTCTCGTAGCTCGCCGCCAGGTCGTAGACCTGCCCCTTGGGGTCCCTCCTGAATCCGGGGAACCTCTCCAGGTAGATCGGCTGCTTCTTCTTCAGGAACCCCGGGTCGGTCAGCCACTCGCAGATGTCCCTGCTGTAGCGGGCCTCGTCGCCGCTGATCTTCGCGAAGATCACATCGGCGATCGCCGAGATGATCTCCGGCGGGGCGTCGGCCACGTAGTCGGTGATCTCGAACACCGCCCACTTGAAGTTCCTGGTCCACCTGATGCGGAAGTCCGTGAAGGCGGCGAAGTCCGCCTTGACGTCCGAGAATCCGTATCTCCTCCCTGCTGCGGCGAAAAGCCGAGTCAGTTCTTCGTTGTCCAAATCTTTGGTCTCCTGCGGCTCTCCGCCGCAGTCGAAGAAGAATCGCGTTCGTCTCTTAAAGAAAACCAGTGCAGTCAGTATTACAGGATACTCTTCATTAGTTAGACCAGGGGTCTCAGACGGGATTTTATGTTCCCCGGCGCGATATCGGGCCCATGGAAGAGGATCCTAAGCAGAGGGAGATCGTCGGGAAGATGCTCGAGTCGATCCGCCGCGAGTACGGTTTCGTGCCCGTCGTGAACCAGGTCCTGAGTCAGAGGCCGGACGTGTTCGTGCCCATGGGCAACCTCGGGAAGGCCGTCCTGGAGACCGGTGACCTGGAGAAGAAGCAGAAGTATCTCTGCGCGATATCCGCGGCGACCGCCCTCGGAGGGGAGTACTGCATCGACGTGCAGACCAAGCAGGCCATCGCGGCGGGAGCAACGAAGGACGAGGTGTTCGAGGCGATGATGATCGGCGCCTACATGTCCATGACCCGCGCCGAATCCTACGCGTTCAGGAAGTTCGCCGCGAACTTCGGTATCGAACTGGACCAGTGAATAAACGGCGTTAAAAATTGTTTAAATACTATATCGACGAATCGGGAAGCGATAAACATGGTTTCCATCACACCTGATGCGGAGAAGTTCATCAACGATCTTCTCGAGAAGAACCAGAAGGTCGGCTACGGCATCAAGATCTACCTGTCGGGACAGGCCTGCTCCGGTCCCCAGTTCGGGATGTCCTTCAAGGAGAAGGCCGACGAGGGCGAGATCGTGGACAAGACCGCCAGCGGCTTCGAGATGTACTACGACGACGTCACCAAGGAGGAGCTCGACAAGTGCGTCATCGAGTTCATCGACGACCCCAACTTCGGGACCGGCCTGACCATCAGGAACCCGAACTTCAACGGCTGCGCCTCCTGCGGCGGCGGATGCCACTAAACGTCCAACCGGGGGAGGAATCCCCCTTCTTTCACTCCTTCTCTCTATAATGATTATAGGCGCGCGTGGTGGCGTACGCCACGGCCACCAGGATCACGGCCCCGGCGAGGACGGGCGCGATTATGTACGATGCCGATGCGCCGGAAGTCACCCCGAACAGCGCGGTGGCGCCTCCGGGCGGGTGGACGGTGTCGGTCAGGACCATCAGGACTATCGCCGCACAAACCGCCAGAGCGGTAGAGAACCAGCTGCATCCGAAGATCGCGAATACGACCACGGCGACGACTGCGGAGATCAGATGGCCCCCGATCACATTCCTGGGCCTGGACGGTCTGCTGCCGGGCATGGCGAAAAGAACCACCGACGATGCTCCGAAGGAGGCGAGCATCAACGGAAATCCGGCATCGAAGGACAGGAAGGATACGATCGCGATTCCGACGAACGCACCCACCGCATAGAACAGCGTCTTCCGGATATCGATGTCCTCGGCGAGCAGCGCCTTCTTCCAGTCCATGCCCCGGCCAACCCGCATCAACTACGTACGCTTTTCCCAGCCTCTGTGGAATCAGAGGGTCGGTAAAGGCCGATCCGGACCATCACACAGCATCCCGATGACCGCAGACGGGACAGTCGGGATCCCTCTCGAAACGGACCTGCTGGAACCTCCAATTCTCCAGATCCATCGATAAGAAAGATCCCACCGTCCTGTCCCTGCCTGTTATGAGCTTCAGCACCTCGGCGGCCTCCATCGAACCGACGGTCGACACGACCGCTCCGATGGATGCGGGCGTCCTGCCGCTGTCGCGGAGGTCGCCCATCATGCACCTCAGACAGGGTGTCCTGCCAGGTATGCAGACCGCCACCTCGCCGATGAAGCCGTCTATCCCTCCGTGGACGAGGGGTTTGCCGGATTCGACGGCGTAGCGGTTGAGGTCCATCCTCCCGGCGACCGAATCGAGGCAGTCCACGAGGATGTCGCATCCCGAGAACAATCCCTCGGTCTCTGCCGAGAAACGGCACACGTGCGCCTCGACCTGAATCTCCGGATCGATAGTGCGCATCCATTCCGCGAGGATGACGGCCTTGGGCCTCGAATTCCCGC
>CAVDQR010000126.1:2586-4353 GCA_963611065.1 Bacteroides ovatus | reverse complement strand
CAACATGGTCCAGTGGTACCTGACGGAACTGTTCGAGAGGGAGCGCCCGAGGACGCTCGGCGACATTGTCTCGGTCCTGATGAGGGAGCCCGAGTACCGTGAGGCGGCCAAGAGCAACGCCCGCCCGAAGATAATGGTCGGCAGGAAGGACGCCAGGTGCGGGAAGGTCATGTGCAAGATGACCGGGGGGACCTCCGGCCCGAAGAGCATGTACGAGGCATTGGCGAGGGCGGGTATCGGGACCGTCGTGGGGATGCATTTCCCGGACAGCCATTACGATGCGGCCAGGGAGGCGAATGTGAATCTAGTGGTCTCCGGTCACATGCCCTCCGATTCACTGGGCGTAAACCTGATCTGCGACCGGTGGGAGGACCACGGGATCTCCGTGATCCCGTGCTCCGGATTCATCCGGTGCTCACGCAACGGGGCGTGAAGATGAGTTCTCGGTGCCGTTCCGTCGGTATTCGAGGGAACGGCACCATCAACTCTATCGGTGGAGCCTTGAGTTGACATCATTGGACAATACGTTCGTGCGATCCAGGGAGTAGCTATAGTTATTACGTATTCTATTGCATATTCTACCGAACACTTTTGTGGCATTCTACCGAACACTTTTGGGGTAAAACTTGCCATTTATGGTAGGGATTTCCTTCATTTATTACTAAATGGAGTATTGATTTCAGAATCGTCCAGGTCTATGCCCGTGCATCACGGGTTTCCAAATTCAGTGAGGCGGCTGTAGGTCTTTTCCTTTGGCGGGATCTGGCCAGTTTTTATCGGCTCCGTTGACCTTGCTGAGGATAGAGATTCAAAAGAATCAGGGGAGTAAACACGGACTTTGTGAACTATGTGGCTAGAATAACGAGCAAGGCCAATGTCGATGTTTGCAAAAAGTGGCCGGTGGCCGCTATGAATAATCCGGGGCCCCGGCGGTTTCTACGGTCATCGCCTCTCACGGAGACGAACCTGCATCCCTCATATGGACGAGGATGGCGACGAAGCTGATCAGCAACCCGATGATGGAGATCAGATAACCTTTCCGGCCATGTCGGCGAGCCATTCCGGTATGCCGTGAACATCCGCTGCGGAAGGCGAAGAGGCATAGGCCGTGGGATCGACGGCCATGGTGCCGGACACGATCATGATGCAGAACGCCACGAACATCCAGATCAGGAGTGTCGGGGACCGGTTATTCGGTTCCTTCCATTGGAATGCGGCGAGCAGAATCGTCCCTATTGCGATGAGCAGATAGATCAGCGGCGCCGATGATTCGATGGGCATCCCGCGTCCTCTGTATTGCGAATATAGTTCGATCCCAGAGGCGGATACGAGCTGGCGGGTGCCGTCGGAGAACGTGATGGAGATCTCCATCCAGTTCATGAGAGTGCCCGCCGCGATGATCAGTGCACCCCCTATCCACAGGGGTATCCACAGGTCTTTCAGACTAACCACTTTGCAACCTCCTTGTCGTTCGATGCGGTACGGAGGTCGTGACCGACCGGTCCGGCGGGGATGGAGGATACGTGGTGCGACGATGTTCCGCATCCGATCGGATCCCTTGGGACCGTACCGCTCCCATGCACGGACGGCAGCAGGGCTGACTAGAGGCGATATGATATCTCATAAGACGTATTTGATGAACTCTAATCTACCATCTCCGATGTCGAGGCCCCGATCGAGCGATGTCGTCCGGGATCCCGGAAACGGCGTCATATGACCAGAAGATGCCCCTGATTTCGTACGAATGGCGGCAGAAATATGCGATTC
>CAVDQR010000126.1:0-2576 GCA_963611065.1 Bacteroides ovatus | reverse complement strand
GAGGCTTCTGCCGAAGGAACCATCATCCCTGCCGGAATGGACGTTCCGCCGAATCCGGCTCTTCTCATAATCGAAGCGAATGCCCGGCTATGTCGCGCAGCACGTGCTCGGCATCCGAGGGGTTCCCGGAGTTGTCCACCACGTACCATCCGTCGGCCAGTCCCTTCATGCGGTGCCTGATCTTCCCGAGCTTCTCGGGGACCTCGAAGCTCTCGAGCTCGTCGCCCCGTGCGAGGATGCGGGATGCCGCCACGTTCTCGTCCACGTCCACGAGGATCTTGACATCCGGCGTGGGGAGTATCTTGGAGAACAGCCTGTAGGCGATCCCTGCCGGTTTGTCAGAAAGGTAGGCCACGGACATGATGTAGCGGATGAACACGATGTCGTCGTACTCGTCCCCGTGGCGCTTCATGATCCACACGGACCTCACCACATCGACGATGTACAGGATGGTGGATATGATCTTGGCCGGCTTGCCGTCCACGGTGAGGAACTTGGCCTCCATCCTGCCGATCCTCGTGTCCCTGTTGGGGTGCTCGATCTTCAGCACCCTCCTCCCCTCGGATTCCAGGATGTCCGTCAGCATCTCCCCGCTGGTGGTCTTCCCGGACCCGTCTATCCCGTCGATCACGTACCATGTCAAGCGGATCACAGCCCCAGCAGGCACATGGCTATGGCGACGGTCATGGAGTTGGACAGGTTGTCGTACGCTCCGGGGCAGAACAGTTCGGAGATACAAGCGACGGCTCCGGCTATCAGGCTGGCGGCCCAGATGGGGACGATGGGATCAACGGCACCGCCGTAGGCACCTATGCTCCCGAGGTACGCGTACAGCGTCATGATGACGAACGACATGATCGCCGTCACCGCGAACACTCCGAAGGTACCCTCGAGGGACTTTCCATTGATGATCTTATGGCGCCCGAACCTCTTGCCGAAGACGCTCCCGGCGGAATCGCCGAAGGTCATGGCGACTATGCCGACGCTGGCGGCGGTCCAATGGGCGTCGAAGAAGAATATGACGAGGATGTTGATGCTCACCACGTAGACGAAGAGTCCGATCCTGTGGCCGTCGTTGGACACCTCGCCCAGATCGGAGTCAGACACGGGATTGCCCTGGAACATCGCCAGGAACACCAGGATGCCGAAGGGCACGGTGAAGAACACGAGCATGATCCAGTTGGCGGAGAACATCCACCAGAAGAAGACGAAGAAACCAACCCCCGCGTGGAGGATCTTCCTGTAGTCGGCATCGATGCCGCGTTTCTTGCAATACAGCATCGCGGCGAGGGAGCATGCTATGACGAGATAGACGAGAATCAGTCCGACTATATCCTGCAGCTCCATCCAGCGCCCTCTGGAGGTCCATGACGTCCTCGGATTTAATAGAAAGCGTCGGTCGGAGGTGCCAGATGCCCGGTTTCCGCCCGGTTCGTGCGACCTTCTCCCCAAGTTCTTTATTGGACGCGGATGTTGGGGACGCGATGAACAGATACCTGCAGCTCTTCCGCATCGGGAACGTCGTCATGGGGATCCTGGGCGTGATGATCGCCTCGTTCATGGCCGTGGGCACCGATATGCCCGACCATTGGAGGAACCTCCTGATCTCGATGGCGGTGGTGTTCGTGTTCATCGCGGGAGGGAACTCCCTCAACGACTACATCGACCGCGAGATCGATAAGACGGCCCATCCCGAGAGGCCGGTCCCGTCCGGCAGGATGAAGCCGGAGGAGGCCAGGAACGTCGGTGTCGTCCTGCTCGTGCTCGCCGTGGTGTTCTCGTTGTTCACCTTCGACCCCGTGTGCATCGCCATCGTGGCGATCGCATGCGTCCTGATGTTCTGCTACGAGCTGTTCCTCAAGCAGAGGGGCTTCGTGGGCAATCTCACGATCGCGGTCCTCACCGGCATGACGTTCCTCATGGGAGGTGCCGTCGTCGGCGCCGCCGAGGCCAATGCCGTGGTTGCAGCCATGGCCTGTCTGGTATCCATCGGAAGGGAGATCGCCAAGGACATCGAGGACATGGATTCCGACGAGGGCAGGAAGACGCTGCCCATGAGCATCGGCGTGAAGGCGTCCTCCGTCATAGCGTGCGTCTTCTTCATAGCAGGTCCGGTCCTGAGCGTGGCGCCCATGGTCTGGGGGACCTACGGCGTCCTGTACTACACCGTGGTCCTGGCGGATGTCGCGTTCTTCGTCAGTGCGGTGTCCGTGTTCAGGGATCCGCGCAAGGCCGAGAAGGTCGCCAAGATCGGTATGATCCTCGGTCTGGTTTCGTTCCTGCTCGGAGTCATCGACATCTGACGGGGTGGGAAGATGTTCGACAGGAGATCGGTCATCATCCGCGACGGGTCCGTCCTGGACTTCTCTTACATACCCCACGACCTGGTCCACCGCGAGGAGCAGCTCTCCAGGCTGGAGACCCTGTTCCGCCCGTTGGCCATAGACGGGCGCCAGTGCTCCGCGCTGCTGTGCGGGGGCGTCGGGACCGGGAAGACGGTCACCGCCAGGAGGTTCTGCGCCGACATGTGCGAGTACCTGGCGGCCAAAGGCAGGCCCGCCGACACGATATACGTG
>CAVDQR010000125.1:0-4495 GCA_963611065.1 Bacteroides ovatus | reverse complement strand
GACCAGCACGTCCTCGCCGCTCAGCGCGATGCGGCACGCGCTCTCCACGGCATCGTAGGCGATATCGGCCTCCACGCCCCATTCCGCCAGGGTGTTCCTAGCGGACGGTCCGTAGACGCCTACGGACCTCCCGTCGGCCTCGCAGGGGCCGTCCTCGGTGGAGCGGACCTGTATCTTCCCTGTCGGACCGTCGGTGCAGGCCAGCAGCTGAGACGCGGTCCTGGGCATGCCTCCGCCCAATCCCAGCGAATCGTGGAGCTTGGCGATCCTCGGCCTGACCAATCCCGCCGAAAGGACGGCCTTCTCATCGGAGAAGAACCCGTCCGGGTCCCCCGAATACACGTGCTTCCCGCGGGAGATCACATGGACGTCCTCCGCCCACGCGTAGGCCATGTCGATGTCGTGCGTCGACAGGATGACGGTCTTCCCGGAATCCACCAGGGCGTCGATCAGCTCGATCATCTCGGCCGACATCCTCGGATCCAATCCGGCCGTCGGCTCGTCCAATATCAATATGTCCGGATCCACGGCGAGCGCACCCGCCAGCGCGATCCTCTTCCTCTGTCCGTAGGACAGGTGTATGGTGGGACGGTGGCGGTTCTCCAGCATCCCGACCTTGCTCAGCGAGTCCACGATCCTCCTCTCGACCTCCTCCCTCGGAAGCCCCATGTTCAGAGGACCGAACGCCACATCCTCCTCCACGGTGGAGGAGAAGATCTGCTCGTCCGGGTTCTGGACCACCACGCACACCGACGCCCTCAACTCCCTGAGGGCTTCACGCGAATAATCGAGGGGTTGGCCTTTGAACAGGACCTCCCCCTCCTTGGGTTTCAGTATCCCGTTGAGGGAGTAGAACAGCGTCGACTTCCCGGCCCCGTTCGGCCCGAGGATCGCCGTGCGCGCGCCTTCTCTGATCGAGATGGACACCCCGTCGAGGGATTTCACGTTCTTCTTCGAGGAGTAGGCATAGCTCAGATTCCTAGTCTCCAGTATATTCGTCATGCCGACCCTCCGAAGAAGATTGACGTCATGTCGATCCAATCGGCCGTGAAGTACCCGATCAGCAGGATGCCGACGAATACGCCGACCGATGCCGCTATCCAGGCGATCCCGGTCTCGGGAGGCGCGTTGTACAGAGGGAAGTACCCCCTGTAGTTCCTGCAGTCCAAGGCTATCTGTCCTTTATCCGCCATGTTGGTGGACTGCACGAACATCCCCACCGCTATGGAAGCGGTGGTGCGCATGGTGCGCTTGAACCCGCTGAAACCGAGCCTGCAGGCGGCCGCGACCCACATGACCTCCATGCGCTCCAGCAGCAGGAAGCCGTACCTGTAGATCAGGACGACCAGCTCCGCGATCTCCGAAGGGATGCGGATCTGCCTGAGCGCGTTTGAAAGATGGGGGATGGGCGTCGATGTGGCGAAGGCCATCATCAGCGCCATCCCGGCGACCCCCCTGAACAGGATCAGCCACGCCTTGTTGAAGCTGTCCGCCGTCATGTGGATGTGGACCCACAGGATGTTCGTATCCCATATGGCCTCCGTCCCGGCGTCCCCCGATATGGAGACCATCCCGCATCCGAAGATGAGGATGACGAACGCTTCCAGCAAGGCGATGATCACGATCAGGGGGATGCGCATGTTTGTGGAATACCACATCAGGCACAGCCCCAGGGCCAGCGTGAAGATCGGGACGATCATCGAACTGGTGATGATGTTGGCTATCAGCGCCGCGATTATGAACAGGAGTTTCCCCAAGGGGGCCCAACCTAGCATGCGCGAGCTGTAAGCCAGCGTATCCATCTGGAGCTGTTCCGACATGTCACCGCCTCATTCGGCTACGGCTTCGGACTTCTTCTTCGTATAACGGCCGATGAAGTATCCGATGATGATCGCACCGATCGCGGCCTGCAGGGCGAAGAGCAGGGAAGCGGTCTCGGAGGGGAGCTCGTAGTCTCCCCAGATCCCCTTGGTCCACTGCTTGAAGTTGGGATCGACCTCCGCGATGACGTCCTTGGCACCGTCGTCGGCCCCTCCGAACTCGAATCCGTTGGAGGCCCCGTAGGCCAGGGTGACGATCACCAGGAGCGCGATGACGGCGAATCCTGCGATATAGATCACTTTGTTGTTCATGCTTCGACAGCCTCCTCGGTTGCGGGTTCCTCCAGGGCGATGTCGAACACCTCGGGCTTGTTGCTCATGAGGTAGATACCGAACATGAAGAACAGGATGGCCTCGACGATCGCCAGAGGGATCTGGGTTGCGGCGTAGTTCGTAAGGAAGTTGACCAGGGCGTCGACGGACTGTCCGTGGTTGAGGGTCATCTGGATGGAGGTGACCACGTAGGTCATCAGGTCCGCGAACAGGGCGGCCACGGCGAGTCCTACGGGGATCTTGACGCCGGCCTTGATGAGGAGCTTCCAGAAGAGGAGTCCGAACAGGGGTCCGATGATACCCATGGAGACGATGTTGGCTCCGAGGGTGGTCAGTCCGCCGTGGGCGAGAAGCAGCGCCTGGAAGATCAGGACGATGGTCGCGAGGAACGAGGTGACGCAGACTCCGTAGAGGACGACGGCGAAACCGGTTCCGGTGGGGTGGGAACTGGATCCCGTCACGGACGGGATCTTCAGCGATGAGAGCAGGAATATGAAGGCGCCGGATAGGGCGACGGTCATCTTCTGCTCGGGGTGTTCTCTTACCAATTCAACGATCTTTTTGGCTCCGAGTACGACGAACGGTATGGCCACGATGAACCATAGCGCGCACCATATCGGGTCAAGAAACCCTTCCATTATGTGCATGTAGTGTCTCCTATCGGATCGCGATGCGATCTAGTCTGGGCCCTATCCGGTCCCATTGGATGAAACATCCAATTGCAGGTATATAATATAGAATCCTTATGCTCGATGATGTCATGACAACATTTATGTGTAGGCCATTCTATCTACCCTGTTCAAATTCAAACATAAAAAGTAGATTTTGGAACGATTAAACTTCGATTCGACGGATCCCGGCGGAATACCGGCATTCCGGAACGATCCGTCGGTTGCACCGACACTCTATATTATGTATATTGGAAACGGGCAACTCTATCCACCTCTCTCCCCCTTCTCCGTTGGATCCGAATGCCTCCCTCGTACCCCGTCCCGCTTCCGCCCGACCGGCGGACGGACGCCTTCCCGGGACCCTCCGGAAGGGTGTGATTTCCCCTTGGTTGGATGCATTATTCACTCCTACCCTGGGGGGTAGGTAGCCAGACACATTATCGGCATCCAGAAGCATTAAAAGCACACAACCGTCTACTGTGACCGATGAAGATTATCGATGAACCCCAGTTCGGACCCATGTTCCGCTTCAACGACGCGAACGTCTACTGGTCCCTGTATCTCCTCTCCGGAGGAAGGCGTCTCGGTCGCAAGAGGCTCGCCGAGGAGGTGGGCGTCGGGGAAGGGAGCATGAGGAGGATCATCGAGACCCTCAAGGAGTGGGACTTCATCGACATCAAACAGACCGGCATCACGATCACGAAGGCCGGCCAGGCATTCCTCACGCAGGTCCCCATCAGGCCCGTCGACGTCTTCATCGAGGGATCGGTCCTCGGCAAATACCAGCAGGGGGTCATCGTCCTGGGTTGCGCCGACAAGGTCAACAACGGGATGGAGCAGAGGGACGCCGGGATCAAGGTCGGAGGGGAGGGGTGCACCACGCTCGTCATACGCGACGGTTGCCTCATGATCCCGCCCGACTGGAACCTCGATGAGAAGATGCCCGACACGGCGTACAGGATCCGCAAGGAGACCGGCCTCACGCAGGATGACGCGCTCGTCATCGGCGGAGGGGACACGCCCGAGTCGGCAGTCGAAGCCGCGGTCACAGCGGCATTCGCGATGTTCCGATGCTGCACCTGCTATCCCATTCAGTCTATCAGGACCTCTCGCTTTTCGGAGAGGACCCGCAGAGCACGCTCCGCTCGCTCAGATGCGACGGCCTGGAGCTGCTGACGTCGTACGACGACCCGGACCCCATGTACCGCGGCCTTTCGCCGTCCGTGCACCTCCCGTACGCCCCCGATTGGCTCGCCGCGTGGGAGGACCGTCCCGAGGACATGCCCGAGCTCGATTCCCTGTACTTCATGTACGGCAGGAGCAGGGAGGAGGTCGTCGAGAACGTCAGGAGGTGCATAGAATGCGCCTCGAAGCTCGATCCGGCCTACGGGGTGTTCCATGCGGGGAACGCCGACACCGCGGAGATCTTCCACCACCGCTACACCAGGTCGGACTCCTATGTGCTGGATGCTTTCTGCGACATGGTCAACACCGTCGCATCGGGATTCCCCGGAGGGGAGCCCCCGTTCAGGATCCTCTTCGAGAACCTGTGGTGGCCCGGACTCCGCCTGACGGACGATTCCGGATTCAAGCACATCCAGAGGAAGGTGGAGTTCGATAACTGGGGCATATGCCTGGACACCGGCCATCTGATGAGCTGCCTCCCGACGG
>CAVDQR010000124.1:1924-4526 GCA_963611065.1 Bacteroides ovatus | reverse complement strand
GCCAAGGCATCCGCCGAGAAGGCGCTGGCGGAGGGAGTCGACCCCATCGTTGCGATCAACGAGGGGCTCGTCAAGGGAATGTCCGTAATCGGAGACAAGTACGCCGCCCACCAGGTGTACCTGCCGCAGGTCCTAGTGGCCGCCCACTCCATGTACGCCGGACTGGACATCCTGCTGCCCGCCATCCCCACCGAGGCGCTGGCCGACGCGAAGAGGGCCGCCGCATGCGTGGTCGAGGGAGATGTCCACGACATCGGGAAGAACATCGTCAAGACGATGCTGACCGCCGGAGGATACATCGTGACCGACCTCGGAAAGGATGTGCCGCCCGCGAACATCGCGCAGACCGTGAAGGACGACAAGATCGACATCCTGTGCCTCTCGACGCTGATGACGCCCACCATGGACAACATGAAGGCCACCATCGAGTGTCTCAAGGAGAACGGAACCCGCGGGAACTGCACCGTCACCATCGGCGGACCCCCCACATCCCCGTCCTTCGCGGAGGAGATCGGCGCGGACCACAGGGACAACAACGCCCAGGACTGCGTCAACTGGCTGAAGGGGTGATCGTCCATGGCGATGACACCGTACGAGAGGGCCGTCGCGGCCATCATGAACGAGCCCGTGGACGAGCTCCCGTCCTGTCCCCTGGCGGTGGGTCTCTGCAGGAGGCTCATGCCCCAGAAGGTCACATACAAGGAATGGGCCAGCAACCCCGAGCTCGCCAACGAATCATTCGTCAAGGGAGTCGAGAAGTGGCACATGCCCTACACCGTCACCCTGATCGACCTGTCGATCACCGCGCACGACCTCGGAGCCCACGTCAGGATGGATACCGAGAACACGCCGTTCGTCGACCAGCACATCATCAACAGCCTGGAGGACTACGACAAGATCACGTGCCCGGATGTCAAGCAGGGACGCGTCGGGAAGCTCGTGGAGATGAACAGGCTCCTGAACCCGAAGATCAAGGGCAAGTCGTTCCACATCGCGTTCATGGAGGGACCCCTCCTCACGCTGACCCAGGCCGGAGGCGCCGAGAGGGTGTTCATGGACATGTTCACCGAGCCCGCCACCGTCCACAAGGCGCTCGAGCAGACCACCAAGTTCTGCGTGAACGGCGTCAAGGCGCTGGCCGAGACCGGGATCGAGGGAATGTGCTGGGACTACCTGTGGGCCAACTACTCCTGTCTCGGAGACCCCGAGTACGCGGAGTTCGAGGGCGACAAGTACGCCAAGGCGTGCAACGATGCCACCAGGGACGCCAAGATCGGACTCGGAATCCACAACTGCGCCGACCTGCCGCACCTGGACACCCAGGTCAAGAAGTTCGGCGTGGACATGTACTCCATGGCCTACTACCCGCTGATCCCCGGAAGCCCCACGGCCGCCGAGGTCATCGAGGGAGGATACGCCGACAACTGCCTGATGATGGGTAACATCGACCCGCAGCAGTTCGTCAGGGCGTCCGTCGAGCAGATCACCGAGACCACGAAGAACCTCTGCCAGGAAGCGAAGACCGCCCTCTGCAAGAGGGGCCTGAAGTCCAGGTACTGCATCTCGTCCGGATGCGAGGTCCCGCCCGACCTGGAGACCAAGCTGGAGAACGTCACGGCCGTCATGGACGCCGTGCACAAGTACGGGGTCATGTGATCCCGGATCCCCGCTCCGGCGGGGATCAACCCCCTTTAACCCAAAAAACGGAGGAGACAGAGCATGGCCAATGCGTATTTCGAAGCGATGAGGACCCGCGGGTTCTCGTTCAACACGACCGCTTCCGTCAGGAAGCTGAGATGCCCTTGCTGCGGATTCGAGTTCTCGCTGGTTTATGCGAGGGCCGTCGCCTGCCAGGGCTGCTCGGAGGCCGTGCGCGGTTGCCCGAAGGTCCGTTGCAGCAGGTGCGATGCCGAATTCCCCTTGCAGGAATCGCCCGATGTGCTGAACAAGGTCCAGGAGAGGACCCTCGCAGACCACATCAACACGATAGTGGAGCAGAGGAACGAGTCCCTGGGCGTCTCCAACAACAGGTGAATGATACAAGGGCTGAAAGCCCGACGGCCCCCGCTCATCATCCGGGCGGGGGCCGCTACCGGAGGAATGTAAAGTGAAGATCTCACAGATAGCTGGCTTCCTCGGAAGCGGGAAGACGACGGCCCTGATGCTTATCGTCGATGAGCTCGTCAAGAGGGGCCATCGCATCGCGATAGTTGTGAACGACGTCGGGGACATCAGCGTGGATGCCAGATTCATAGAAGCCCACGGACTGAAAGCGAAGGAGATCTCCGGAGGCTGCATATGCTGCCAGATCGCGGGGACGTTCGCCGAGACCCTGGCGAAACTCCATGATTCTTTCAATCCCGACATAGTCATAGTCGAACCGTCCGGGGTCGCCATCCCATGGGGCCTGAAGAGGGCCGCCGAATACTCCGAGGCGAAGACGGAGGTGCACATCGAGCACGCGCCGGTCATCACCCTGGTGGATGCCACGCGCATCGAACTGCTGATGAAGTCCGTCAAGAGGCTGGTGGAGACGCAGATCAGAGAAGCGGACCTATGCTTCGTCAACAAGGTCGACGCGGCCACCGACGAGCAGATAGAG
>CAVDQR010000124.1:0-1914 GCA_963611065.1 Bacteroides ovatus | reverse complement strand
CGAAGGAGGTCATCCGCTCGATCAACCCGAATGCGAGGATCGAAAGGATGTCCTCGCAGACGAAGGAAGGCATCCAGATCGCATGCGACGCCATCGAGACCGGCAGGTCGGACAGATACGACGAGGCACGCGAGGCCGAACTCCTGAGGAAGCAGTACAACGCGGGTGACGGCAATGCACGATGAGGAGCACGAGCACCACCACCATGATCACGATCATGACCATGACCATCATGATCACGATCATCACGACCATGATCACGAACACGGGCACCATGAGCACCGCGACGAGTTCGGGAACGTCCATGTGCACGATGACGACCCGGCCGAGGAGGGCAGCAGACTCCACCTCGAGATCCACCGCGCGGTGGACGAGCTCGGGAAGTACGCGATCGAGATGAGGATCCAATCCGAGGAGGGCATCCCAAAGGAGAGCCTCAAAGGATTCGTGGACGACCTGATGAGGGCGTCGACGGAGGAGTGCTTCGAGCACGGGGCGGACCTCATCGGTCACGTCAAATCCTTCGTGAAGGTGGGAGACGACAGCATCATGTGCAGCATGGTCGACATCTCGAAGCCCACCAACATCCAGGACAACATCTCCGACACGGTGATCCATGACGCGCTGTTCGTCCTGCACGTGATAGTCCACGGGATATGGGACGACGAGATCCGTCACAGCACGCTCGAGGTCCTGCCGGATGTCGCCAAGAAATGGGGCATCGAATACACCGTACTGGCGGACTACTTCGACACCGAGAAGAGCATAGCCCATCACGAGAAGTGATGGATTCAGGGTGTTCGGCCCTCCAGGCCGAACACCTCCTCCAACACCATCAGAACGGCGCCCCAGTCGGCGCATTCGACCGGGTTCGAGTCGAACGGACCGAGATTCGCCTTCGAGAAGGTGGTCTCATCGCTGAAACGGATCAGCAACGCCCTGTATCCTCCTGCGGAGAAGCCGGGCCTCTTCGGATTTTCGACGACGGACGCCCCCAATCCGTTTGGGAAGCGGTAGATGTTGTGGAATCTGGAGAGATCCCTGCAACCGCACTTGCAATCAGCGTTCAGATCGACGATGTACTCCTCGAATATCGTAACCCCTCCTCGGACATCCATGTCCATGAGGACATGGAAGTTCAGGTTAAAAACGTTAACGATTGATTAAATAGTTTACGAATGCATTTAGTAAAACCTATTCGGCACCCCCGGGCCGATTCCGGGGCCGGAGGGAAACACATGAGGATCGGACTCGGAATCGATACCGGCGGAACGTACACCGACGCCGTCATTATGGACCTGGACACGAACGAGGTGCTCTGCAAGGCGAAGTCGCCCACTACCCGCGAGGACCTGTGCATAGGGATCCGCGGAGCGGTGCAGGCGATGGATCCGGAACTCCTCGGAAAAGTGGGGATCGTATCGATGTCCTCGACCCTGGCCACGAACTCCATCGTCGAAGGTAAGGGGGCCAGGGTGGCCCTGCTGTGCATCGGAGGGGAATACGACGGCTCGTATCCCGCCGATATCTCGACCGAGATAGCCGGGTCCCACGACCTCCACGGGGCCGAACTGGTGCCGCTGGACGAGAATGCCGCGAGGGAGTTCCTCGAATCCGTCCGCGGGAAGGCCGACGGAGTCGCCATCACGGGATACCTCTCGGTGCGCAACCCCTCCCACGAGAACCGCGTCCGCGAGCTCGTGGACGAGATCCTCGGCCTGCCTTCCGTGTGCGGGCACGACCTCTCCTCCGGATTGGGATTCAACGAGCGCACGGCCACATGCGTGATGAACACGCGTCTGATCCCCGTCATAGAGGAGCTCATGGGCTCCGTCAAGGCCGTGCTGTCCGAAAACGGGATTCGTGCGCCGCTGATGGTCATCCGCGGCGACGGGTCCATGATGAGCGAGGAGG
>CAVDQR010000123.1:4045-4598 GCA_963611065.1 Bacteroides ovatus | reverse complement strand
CCCGCATGTGATCCTGCTCGATGAGATCCGTCCGGACGCGTAATGAATCGCTTCATATGACTAACGTTTATCACAAAACAACGGTATGGGGGTGGCGATGAAGCAGATAGACAGGGGCGGTTTGTCTTTTCCACAACTTCGTGAGCAGGACAAGTACTACGTCGACAAGACCATGCTCGTAGCCGACATCCTGAGCGAGGGGGACAGCAACGTCTATCTGTTCACGCGTCCGCGCAGGTTCGGGAAGACCACGAACCTCTCCATGTTGGACGCATTCTTCAACATGGAATACAAGGGCAATCGGTGGTTCGATGGATTGGAAATATCGAACCATCCCGAGTTCGAGAGGTACAAGAACGCCTTCCCGGTCGTATACATAGATCTGAAGGATGCGAACGCTGTAAGCGAGGATGAATTCGTCGACCGTATCAAGGAGGCCATTTCACGCGCATTCCTGAAGCATGATTATCTCCTGGATTCCGGGATCCTGAAACCGGTCGAAGCCGAATCGTTCCGGAACGCGATTAACAGGACCACCGAGAAGAGCTACATC
>CAVDQR010000123.1:0-4035 GCA_963611065.1 Bacteroides ovatus | reverse complement strand
GTGTTGAGCGATTTCCTCGGCGCCGCACTGAAGACCAACGAGGGCCTGCAGATGGCGTACGTCACCGGGATAACGCAGATCGCAGAGGAGAGCATGATCTCCGGTCTGAACAACCTCTCGGTGAACAACGTGATGACGGTCACACCCGGAGAGAGGTTCGGTTTCACGGAGGACGATGTCAGGGAGATCCTGAGATACTACGGTGCGGAGGACAGGTTCCCGGAGGCCAAGAGGTGGTACGACGGGTACAGGTTCGGCAAAGCGGATGTGTACAACCCATTCAGCATAATGAGCTACGTATCGAGGAATTACCAGCCCGATAGCTATTGGGCCAACACGAGCTCCAACAACGTCATGGGATGGATGTTGGAGAGGGTCGAGGACAGGAATTTCCAGAAGATGCTCGATCTGGTGGATGGAAGGGTCGTCAGGTCGGAGATCAATGCTTCGCTGGTTTATTCCAAGCTCGGAAAGGATGATACGGCCCTATTCAGCCTGATGGTCTTCTCCGGGTACCTGAAGGCCGTTCCCGCAGGGAAGAACAGATACAAGCTGTCGGTCCCCAACAAGGAGATCCGGGGCATAATCGAGGGGATGATCGCAGGGATGAACCCCATCGACGACGGCGTGTTCTCGGAATTCAACCGCGCGGTCCTGGATTGCGACGCCGACAAGATGGCCCACCGTCTCCAGTCGATCCTGTTGAGCGGCAGTTACGATAATCTCCACATAGAGAACGCGTACGGCCTGATCCTCATGACCGTCATGCATTCCCTCGCGAAGAAGTACGAGGTGAGGACCGAGTACGAATCCGGCAACGGACGTACGGACATAATCATGAGGCCGAGGCGCGAAGGGACCGTCCCGATGATCTTCGAGCTCAAGAAGGTCGATTCGATCGAGGAGCTCGACGCGGGTCTCGCCGAAGCCATCAATCAGATTCATGACAGGAGGTACTACCTCGGCATGCCGGGGAGGGTCATCCTGGTGGGCATGGCGTTCTGCAAGAAGGTCCCGAAGGTCCACATCGACGTCATCGACAACGGACCGGAGGGTTTCTCGTACCGTTATGACGGCGCCCGATCCTGGGAAGCACTTAAGCACGGGAGCGGATGACGGGTGCAGACGGGCCGAGGGCCCGGACGGTGAATCAGATGAGCATGTGCGACCGGCGCAACCTGTCCATGGTCATGGACCTGTACGAACTCACGATGTCGAACGGATACTTCCTGGAATCCAGGCACGGCGACCTCGCCACCTTCGACGTCTTCTTCAGGAAGGTCCCGGACAACGGGGGGTACGCCATATTCGCCGGTCTGGAGCAGATCGTCGAGTACATCGAGGACATGCACTTCGAGGACGACGACATCGAGTACCTCCGTTCGTTGAACCTCTTCGACGGGCGCTTCCTGGAGTTCCTGAAGGGATACAGGTTCCGCGGGGACGTGTGGGCGTTCGAAGAGGGCACCATCATATTCCCGGGCGAGCCGGTGATCAAGGTCACCGCGCCCCTCATCGACGCGCAGATGGCCGAGACCGCCATACTCGCGCAGTTCAACCACCAGTCCCTCATAGCAACGAAGGCGTCCCGCATAGTCCGCGCGGCCAGGGGACGCGCCGTGTCCGATTTCGGAGCGCGCAGGGCCCACAACATGGACGCCGCAGTCTACGGCGCCAGGGCGGCGTACATCGGCGGAGCCGTGGGGAGCGCCACCGTCCTGGCGGGCAAGTTCTTCGGGATCCCGATCAGCGGGACCATGGCCCACAGCTGGGTGATGTACCACGATTCGGAGTTCGAGGCGTTCGAGAGGTACGCCCGCATCTATCCCGATGAGACGGTCCTGTTGATCGACACCTACGACGTCCTGAGGTCCGGAACGCCCAACGCCATCCGCTGCGCCAGGGAGGTCCTGGAGCCCATGGGGAAGAGGCTCAAGGGCGTCCGTCTGGACTCCGGCGACCTCGCGTACCTGACCAAGGAGGTCAGGAGGATGCTGGACGACGCGGGTCTCGAGGATTGCAAGATCATCGCTTCCAACAGCCTCGACGAGTACTCCATCGCATCGATCATCGACCAGGGCGGGTGCATAGACGCCTTCGGTGTCGGTGAGAGGCTGATCACATCCAAGAGCGACCCGGTCTTCGGCGGGGTGTACAAGATCTCCGCCGTGGAGAAGGACGGCGTCGTCGTCCCGAAGATCAAGGTGTCCGAAGCCGTCGACAAGATCACGAACCCCGGAAGGAAGAGCGTCCACCGCATCTACGACGCCACGGGTCACGCGGTCGCCGATCTCATCGCGGGAGAGGACGAGGTCGTCGACCTGTCCCAACCGTACAGGTGCGTCGACACGCTGCGCCCCTGGAAGAAGGTCGTCCTGACCGGATGCACCTCCAAGCCGTTGCTGAAGAAGGTCATCTCCGACGGGAGGCGCTGCTGCGAGCTGAAGCCTCTGGAGGAGATCCGCTCGTACGTCCGCCATCAGCTGGAGAACGAGATCTGGGAGGAGGAGCAGAGGTTCGAGAACCCGCACATCCACCACATGGACATGTCGCCTTCCTACTACGAGCAGAAGATGGACCTGCTGAGGCGGAGCCAGGAGTTCGAGTGACGTTCCGACAAGCTGGAAAAACCGGGTTTTTGAACCCGTGTTAACTCGGAAAAACTGTGAAATTCAACGTCTGTTAAGTCGGAAAAACCGGGTTTTTCAACGCCTGTTAACCTGGAAAAAGTGTAAATAACCACGTTGCGTCCTCACTGCATGGACAAGGTCTTCGAGCGCAAGATAGAGGAGAGGATCCTAGATTACTTCTCGGCGGACGACGCGCCCATCCTCCTTATCGAAGGAGTGAGGCAGTGCGGGAAGACCTACATCGTCGAGCGTCTCGGGAAGGAGCGCTACGCCCACTTCGTCAAGGTCAACATGGTCGAGGACAGGCAGGGCCCCAGGATGTTCGAGAACGTCAGGACCGTCGAGGACCTCTATTTCACCGTCCAGGCCGCGGCCGGGAAGGAGCTCGGGACGTACGGGGACACCCTGATCTTCCTGGACGAGATCCAGGAGTACCGCGGACTCCTGACCCTGCTGAAGTTCCTCAGGACCGACCGCCGCTACAAGTTCATCGCCAGCGGGTCGCTGCTGGGCGTGGAGCTGAGGAGGACCCCTTCGATCCCGATAGGGAGCATCGACATCGTCCGCATGTATCCGATGGACTTCGAGGAGTTCCTCTGGGCCAACGGGGTCCAGAAGTCCCTGGTGTCCGAGGTCAGGAAGCAGGTGATGGAGGAGACCGGCATCACCGACGGCGTCCACAAGCGGTTCATGGACCTGTTCAGGGACTACCTCATCTGCGGGGGCCTCCCCTATTGCGTGAACGAGTTCCTCTCGAAGAGGGACATCGTGGCCCTCAGGGACGCCCAGGGTCTGATCCTGGACCTCTACGGGGACGATGCGTCCAAGTACGACGAGGAGAACAGGCTGCACACGAAGGCGATCTTCGACTTGATCCCGTCGAACATCGAGAACAAGAGGAAGAGGATCTTCGTCAGGGACATCGAGAACAGGGATGATGCCAGGTTCTCCGACTACGCCGACGATTTCGATTGCCTGGTGGACTCCGGCGTCGTACTTCAGACGATATGCTGCAGCAACCCCGTGTTCCCCCTGATCCAATCCGCCAAGCGCAACCTGCTGAAGCTGTACATGGCCGACGTTGGGTTGTTGACCGGGACCCTCTACGGATACAACGTGAGGGCCCTGAGGGACGATGTCAGGAGCATCAACCTCGGCACGGTGTACGAATGCTACGCCGCGACGCAGCTGGCGGCGAACGGACAGCCGTTGTACTATACCGATAACAAGAGGCTCGGGGAGGTCGACTTCATCATAGACGATTTCACCAACCTGTCCACCATCGCACTGGAGATCAAATCTGGGAAGGATTATACGAAGCACAGCGCCTTGGACAAGCTGCTGGAATCTGAATACAGTCCAGGGATCGGAATCGTCCTGTCGAACTCCGGCGAGGTCCGCAGGG
>CAVDQR010000122.1:0-4620 GCA_963611065.1 Bacteroides ovatus | reverse complement strand
AAAAGCTCCTCGATGGCAGCCGCCTTCTCGGGCGTGTCGATGACCATGTCCTCGTAGAATGATTGGGTTGCCATTTCGATGACCTCTTGCGTTCACATTATCGAAGTCGTTGATAACGTTTGCGGACCTTGATTCGCATTCCGCATCTCTTTCCGTATTCCTTTTCATCCTCTCTCCTGATTCCATTTCTCCAGAATCAGTAACCATGGTGCTATCCAAGCATATAAATGAGCGAGTCGAGGGTTACGATTGTTATAAGTTCAGCATAATACTTATTAACTTAAAATAAGCCTGTATGAAACCACGATTTGACACTGATCCATCGGCAAATCCCTGTTCGCGAGGTATAGGCCCCGGCGTCGACCGATCATTTTCTGATGAACAGCATCTGAGGATGTCTGCTGAGGACCGCCGCCATGTCGATGGGGCGAGCATGCGCGTGGCCCATGCCTGTGCCCTCGGACGCATCGTCCGCCTCCACCTTGGCGAGGGCCTTCTCGCACACCGACCTCAGCGATTGGGAACCGTCCATCATCTCGCGGGCCACCGCGATGGCATCCGCCGCCTCGCGGGTCTGGGCCGGATCGAAGAATCCCGCCACGGGGACGTTGACCTTGTACTCGCCGATCTCGACCGTGCGGACGGACGGCGCGCCCGTGCTGACGTCCTTGCGGTTCTTCTCGAACGAGACTCCTTTGGCCATGGGATAGCGGTCCTCCGCTGTCGGAGACGCCTCCGATGCTTCGATCCCATCGACGGACACGGCGGATGCCTTGAATCCGTCCATCCTCAGCACCGTATCGGCCCTGCGGACGGCGTACTCGTCGCCGGTGACCATGAAGAGCGAGACCCCGCGGTCCTTCAGGGAACCGCCCATGTCGCTGAGCGGGACCCAATCGTCCGACAGATACGACCTGCGGACCACGCAGGGACTTGAGTACTCCTCATCGAGGATCAGCAGTCCGGCGCCCATCTCGATGGCTTCCGACACCGCCGCCATCTCGGATTCGGGACCCGGCACGCGGACCCCGTCCTTGAAGCGTCCGGCCTCGGACATCACGTAAGCGGCATCGGGGTCGCTGATCACATACTCCCTCCCGTCCCCGGGGATGTGGTCGTATATCCCGGCGAACAGCGCATCCGCGAACACGGACTTGCCGGAGCGGCGGGGGCCCGCCAGGGCCGTGAATCCCATCGGGATCCCGAGACCGACGATCGGCTCCCCGTTGGGGACCTCCATCGTCACCTTCAGGGAACCGTCGCAATCGAACGGGGTCGCATCGACCATGGGGGCCAGGTCGTCCTCCCTCCTGGGCAGGACGGATCCGACGGCTACGAACGCCGCCAGCCCCTTCTCCTTCAGATGCGCCCTGATCCAATCCGCGTTCTCGGCGGTCTCCAGATGGTTGTAGAGCTTCTGCTGCTTGTAGGCGGAGTACAGCATGGACTCCGACACGATGAGCGATATCCTCCCGAAGATCAGGTCGATGGCGGACATCTCGTCCACCTTGTTGGCCTTGGACGGGAGGTCGGCGGTGAAGCGCGCCTCGATGTAATGCTCGGTGACGGCCACGCTCCCGCGGGACAGGATCTCCTGACCGGGACGGGGCATGTACACCTCTCCCCCGTCGGTCTTCGGTATCGGCGAACGCGCGTGCGTCCTGGCGGATTCCCAGAAGCGCCTGGCGATTATGTCGCTCAGGGCGGCGGTCCTCGACGGATTCGAACGGGTGTCCTCGGGGAAGCGCGCCCTCTTCATGGGGACGCGGACCCTCATGCGGGTGTGGCCCGTGCGGTCGCCCTGGACCTCGTCCACGAAGAGCTCGAACTCCTCCGTGACGAACGATCCCTCTATGTTCCTGTACTTGGCGAACGGCTTGCCGTCCGCATTGTGAAGCGTCTTCCTGAGGATCTCCTCGGATGCCATCGCTGAATCTCCAGAAGTTCGGCGTCGATGCGCCTGTCGGAGACGGTCCTCACCGGACCCTCCCCCAGCAATTCGGTTATGACGACCTCCATGACCAGCCATACGGCCATCCTCGGCCTGAGGTCGCCCGTGGCCGAGAATCCCTTCCTCCCCACGGAGCCGTGGAGGTGCGCCTTCGGAGCCCCGTCCTCATCGGGGAACACCGTCCCCGCGCCGGTCAGTTCGCAGGGCTCCTCGAGCGTTATCGTGAGCGGGACCACCTTCTCCCCCATGGGGACGGACGGTCCGCTGACCATGACGGAGCCCCTGTCCACCGCGCCGGTCAGCGCGACGGATGCGCGCAGGATGCCGTTGTCCCTGCAGAACGATTCCACCGCCTCGTGGACGACCTCGCCGTCCTCCAGACGGAGCACGAATACCCTGCCCTGCGCGAGCTCGGCGCTCCTCATGGACTGCCCTCAGCGGTATCTGCTGTATTTGTCCAGGAGCTTGCCGATCTTGTCGGCCTCGTCCTTGGTCAGGTCGCCCGCATCCAGGAAGGTCTTGACGAAATCCTTCGCCTCCCTGGTGGAGACGCGGGACGCCTTCGCGATGACGCTGGCGAGGAACGACGAAGCCTTCGCCGGATCCATTGTGGAGGCTTCGAGGATCTGATTCATGTCGTACTTGAAGGGGTTGATGCGGTGCGTGTTCAGCATCGCCTGTCTCTTCGTGGACTCCTTGGTCCTCTGCTGCCTGTTCTTCTTCTTGTCGCCGTACTGGTTGCCCGTCTGGGGCTGGTTGACGACGACCTTGTTCCTCCTGGGCTGGGAGGGCGTCCCCGGCGCTGCAGGCGCCTTCGGCTGCGCCGCGCCCTGCTTGGGCTGCGCGGATGCCGGCTTGGACTGGGGCGCGGTCTTTCTGACAGGCTTGGACTGAGCCGGCTTCGACTGGCCCTGCTTGGGCTGCGAAGCGGGTTTCGAATGAGACGTTGTTGACTGACCCGGCAAGAATATTGCTCCTATGGAGGCTTCGAATCGGCCTTCCATATTTAATAGGTACGCGGATTCGACCGCGCGCACGGGTCGGAGGGACCGACGGCGTTATACGGACGATGGGGAATCAAGTCGCATGGAATCCGACGGTCGGCGCGCGCAACCCCCCATGCCATCCCTGAAACTGAAGAGGGGCGCGTACATCTTCTACTGCGTGGCCTTCGTCGCGATCACCGTGCTGACCGTGATCGGGATGTTCTTCGGCGACATGGGCGAGGCCCTGGTCGGCCTGCCCATGATCTTCGTCCTGGGCCTGGCGATCTTCACGGACCGCAAGAGCATCCACGTCCCTCCCGAGATGGTCATCCTGGTGGTCGCCGCGTTCTTCATCGCCATAGTCGGCCGCACGGTCGCGAGCGGGAACCTGATCATCGAGGCCGTCGCGGCGATCCTCACCGGCGTCAACCTCGGGTTGCTGGGGCTGGTGCTCGTGTACATCCTCCTGAGGTCCATGCCCGGGATCAGGGACGAGAACCGCCGCGTGGTGGCGTTCGTGTCCGTGTGCATCGCCATCGCATCGTACATGATGATCAGGATGGTGCAGTACGTCGCCCAGACCCTGCTCGACAGGAATCTCGGATTCACCGTGGGCGAGTTCATGAACGAGACGATCGCCATCCTGTTCGGAGCCCTCATCGTGGCCATGGTCTACGACATGCAGAGGCGGGAGAACCTCTTCGGCGGCATCCTCAACTCGTTCCTGGAGGAGAACGCCCAGGTCATCGGGATGGAGGACATGGAGCGCAAGGACATCCTCAGGCTGATCGAGGAGGGGGAGTCGGAGTGGCTGGAGTTCAAGTCCACCCTGAGGACCAACCTCCAGACCGGGGAGATCGACAAGAGGATGGAGAAGGCCGTCCTGAAGACCATCGTCGCGTTCCTGAACTCCGAAGGCGGGAATCTGCTGATCGGGGTGGCCGACGACGGGAGCATCATCGGATCCGATGTCGCGTCCTTCGACAACAAGGACAAGATGGGGCTCCACCTGAGCAATCTCATCTCGTCGCAGATCGGTCCGGGATTCCTGCCGTGCATCTCCTTCTTCATGGTGGATTTCGACGACAGGACCGTGATCCGCGTGAAGTGCGACCCGTGCGAGAAGCCGGTGTTCCTGAAGGAGGGGAAGGTTGAGACGTTCTTCGTCAGGAAGGGTCCGCAGTCCGACGAGCTCACCGGGATGAGCCTGATCAACTACGTGAACAACCGCAAGAAGCAGATGAAGAAGGTTAAGGGGTTTAACTGACCCCCGGAAGGGGGTCGGAAGGACTCACTCCTCCTCGTTCATGAGGTTGAGCGCTTTCTTGGCGTTGTTGAGGGACCTGGCGATGAGCAGGGTCATGACGACCGCGAGGATCGTCACGATGATCGCGTAGACGCAAAGTCCGACAAGGTCGTCGGAGGAGCCGAAGACGGCTGCGACGGCCTGTTTGATGGCCTCGTTCCATGCCAGAGCAGCGACCAGTCCGAAGGCGGCCGTGATCAGGGAAGCGAACGTCTCAAGGAGCTGGACCTTGAATTCATCAGATTTCGCTGACATGACCATTGAACCGCGTTAGGGGTATTTTGTAGTATTGGGGACTGCTGGGTTAATCTGCCGGAAATGATTCGGCGACACGATGCGTCCGACCGCCGACACCCTGACCTGGTCCAGGGTCATCC
>CAVDQR010000121.1:0-4696 GCA_963611065.1 Bacteroides ovatus | reverse complement strand
GCCTCTCTGATGCGGGCTCCGGACAGGGATCCGTCGTACTCCTCGGCGGTGGTCAGGTAGATGCAGTAGTCGAGACCGCCCCTGAACTGGTTCCACCAGATGACGTGGTGCTTGGAGATGCCTCCTCCGATGATGATGGCGCCGGTGGTGTCCGCGTCGTTGGTCATCTCGGACAGCATCTGCTCGTCGCCGAACAGGTCGATCCTGAGCTTCCTGTGGGTCTGGTAGTACATCCAGAGCTGGCAGCCGAAGGATCCGTCGGTGATCCCGGGGACCACGATGGGGACGTTGTTCTTGTGGCACTGGTACAGGAGGGAGTCCTCGTTGTCCAGGCGGGCGCCGACCTGGTCGATGATCTCGTGGGTGGTCATGGAGTCCTTGCCCTCGAAGATCTCGTCGAACATGGGGAGGAGCTCGTCCTCGAGGACGATGCCGTAGCACGCGTCGGGGACCAGGACGTTCCCGAGCCTGCTGATCTCGTACTCGTCCCTCAGCATGGCGTCGTCCATCATGAAGTCGCCCTTGTAGTAGGCGGCGAAGGTCCTGGAGAGGTCGTGGTCCAGGGTTCCGCAGGTGGTGATGATCAGGTCGACCATGTGGTTCTTGACCATGTCGACGATGACCCCGCGGGTCCCGGTGGCCATGATGCAGGCCGGGAACGACAGGATCCTGAGGCAGCCCTTCTTGGTGACCATGGCCTCGGCGATGTCGGTGGCGTCGGCCAGCTTCTGGGCGGTGAATCCGCCCGCACGGCCCATTGCGCGCAGCATGGCGTCGACGGTCATTCCTTTGGTGACTTTGATGTCCTCTACAGGTATCAGTTCGAGCTTCTCTGACATAATCGCTCACTTGGCCCGTCTAGAGGCCGCTTGTATATGAATTGTCCCCGTCGCTGTCTGTAGTACCCTATAAGAGAGCAGTCGTCATCCGGAGCGTCATGATCATAATGGCCCGCGACCGCGGATACGACGAGCTCCTGCCCGACCTAGAGGGGCACAGGGTACTCGTATGGACCTGCAACACATGTGCCAGATTCTGCAACGGTCTGGGTGGCAGGGAGGCCGCGGAGGCCTTGGCGGAGAGGCTTTCGAAGGACGGCATCGACGTCGTCGGGACCGTGTCCTCGTCCGCATGCTGCTTCATGTCCAAGGCATCGCAGATGGCCGAGTCGAAGAAGGATTCCGATCTGGTGCTGGCACTGTGCTGCGACATCGGCGCCAGGAATGCCTCGGTCGCCACCGGCGTCGAGGTCCTGAACCCCGTTGTCACCTTCGGTGCCGGGTATCTCGATTCGGACGGCACCCCGAGGGCGGCCTCCGTGATCTGCGGGCGCACCGTGAGGGACGAATCCCTCTCCGAACTCGCCGAGGAGAGCGGATCGCACGCCGGTCCCTTCCGAGGCCATCGCACGCGTTATAATAGGGACCTTACGCTTATATAGGAGTCCGTGTTAGTCGGCCTCATTCGAGAGGACCTGCCATGTACATGATAAACGAGGTAGAGAAGGTCATCCGCATCCCTCCCTGCGAGCTGGGTGACGATCCGGAGAAGGTTGTCAGCGCTCTCACTTGGGAGACCTACGAGGGCCGTCTCGCCGAGGGCGACAAGACCTTCACCGTGCTCATCAAGAACGTCAGGGCCGAGGGCCCGGGACGCATCGTCCACGGGGACGGCGCGGTCTACCAGACCGTGAAATTCGAGCAGGTGGTCTTCAAGCCGAGGGACAACGAGGTCGTCGAGGGTGTCGTAGTCGAGATCCTCAAGTTCGGCGCCTTCGTCAGGTTCGGTCCGCTCGACGGTCTGCTCCACGTGAGCCAGATAATGGACGACCGCGTCGACATCGACGAGGCCAACCAGAGGCTCGTGGGGAAGGAGACCGGCAGGTTCCTGGCCGTCGGCGACATCGTCAAGGCCAGGGTGGTCAGCATCGACCTCAACGAGAAGAACCCGCAGGACAGCAAGATCGGACTGACCATGCGCCAGCCCGGCCTCGGGAAGCTCGAGTGGATCGCCGAGGACCGCAACAAGATCAAGGACAAGGCGAAGACGGAGGGTGAGGCCTGATGGCAGGACCCGTGCTCAGAGCCTGCAAGCAGTGCAGCTTCGTCGACGAGGCCGACACCTGTCCCCGCTGCGGCGGACAGATGTCCAAGGAGTGGCAGGGTTTCCTCGTCGTCACCGACTTCGAGAAGTCCGAGATCGCAAAGAAGATGGGCATCACCTCCAACGGGAGGTACGCCCTCAAGGTACGCTGAGACGGATGTTCGAGAGGGATCTGACTCTGCCCGAATCCCGGAGGGAGGCCTTCAAGGAGCCCCTGGGGAGGGAGATGCCGGATTCGGAGCTCGACTCCATTGAGGATGAAACGATTTATCTGACCGTGGGGGATGTCGTGTCCCTCTCGTTCAGGGAGCACGGCGTCAGGCCGAGGCTGTCGGTGTACGACGGCTTCACCGAGCGCCGCGAGATGACGGACTTCGCCAGGCTCGTCGAGGACGAGCCGAAGATGGACGTCGTCAACCCGGCAGGAACGATCACCGCCGATATGGCGGAGGCGGTCCGCAGGGGCATCGAGGGGAATGTCGGACTCGTGAGGGTCGAAGGGGAGGAGGATCTGGCGGTTCTGCCGTGTCTGGTCCTCGCACCCGACGGCTACCGCGTGGTCTACGGCATGCCCGGAAGATGCATGATGGTCATCGAGGTCGATGATCTCGCCAGGGACAGGGCCAAGGAGCTCCTGTCCGTAATGGAGGAATTGGAATGAAGATGGAAATCACAGAGAAGAAAGCGAACCCTCTCTACCAGAGGACCGAGGTCTACTTCGTCCTCGACCACGTCGGAGAGTCCACCCCCGGAAGGAACGCCGTGGCCGAAGAGGTCGCGAAGCAGATGAAGGCCAAGAGGGACTGCGTCGTCGTCACGACCATCGAGTCCGTCTACGGCACCGGGAAGTCCAAGGGCTACGCCAAGGTGTACGACTCCAAGGACGCAGCGCTCAAGCTGGAGAGGGAGTACCTCCTGAAGAGGAACGGAATCGAGGCCCCCAAGGCGGAAGCCGAGGCCCCCGCAGAGGAGTGATTTGAATGGCAGCCAAGAAAGCAGCGGCACCCAAGGTCGTTTCGAAGAAGGACGCGTACAAGGTCGAGGGCGACAAGCTCGTCAGGACCAAGCCCGTCTGCCCCAAGTGCGGACCCGGCGTGTTCATGGCCACCCACGGCGACCGCGTCGCCTGCGGCCACTGCGGATACACCGAGTTCACCAACAAGCAGTGAACCCGTAAGAGAACATCTTCTTCCGCCTCCACCCTCTCAATCGGAGGCACAGGATCCGCCGGGGAGAAACCCTCCCCGGCACCAAGTTCTCTCAAACTCCAAAGCTCATTGGGCTCGTAGTATAGCTTGGATAGCATGGGGGCCTCCGGAGCCTCAGACCCGGGTTCGAATCCCGGCGGGCCCGCTCTCGCGATTCCGGCGGTGGCACGAAGGTGCCAGTTCTTGCACTTGTTATATACCGCCTACCTCCTTATGCCGTAGCATGAAGGGACGCATAACCCCCAGGAAGGAGCTCCTGGGTCTCCCTAAGACGGTCCACGGCGGACAGGCCTGGAGGACCGAGGGAGTCGAGGACTACAGCCACAATCTCAATCCCTTCGGACCGCCGGAATGCCTGGCGGAGACCGTTCTGTCCGCGTTGGAGGGCGTGGGTCATTACCCCGACGATTCCTGCACGGAGCTGAAGGACGTGATCTCCAAGGCGTTCGACGTCGCGGAGGAGAGCATCGTCATCGGCGCCGGGTCCTCGGATATCATCAGATGCGTCCCGAACACGTTCTTCGAGAGGGGCGACAGGGTCGTGATCCCCTGTCCGAGCTTCGCTGAATACACTCAACAATGCAAGATCGTCGGACACTCAACAATGCAAAATCGTGGGTGCGCAGATAGACAACATCGAGCTGCGCCCGGAGGACGATTTCCGCATAGACGCCGACGAGCTGCTCCGCAAGGCCGTCGGGGCCAAGGCGGTATACATCTGCAACCCCAACAACCCCACCGGACGCATCGAGCCCAAGGACAAGCTGGTCCGCATCGTGAGGGAGTGCGAGGACATGGGCGTCCTCGTGTTCCTCGACGAGACCCTCCTGGAACTGGTGCCCGGGTTCGTGGACAACACGCTCTCCGGCCTCGTGTCCCGCTTCAACAACCTGGTCGTCGCCTCCTCCCTGACCAAATCCTTCGCCATACCCGGCATCAGGATAGGATTCGGCATGGCGAGCCCGGACCTGGCGGATGCCATGAACAAGGTCCGCATGACCTGGAACGTGGGGCAGGTGGAGCAGGCCGTCGCGATCAAGCTGCTCAGGGACTGCCGCGACCACGTGGACCACGCCGCCGGCGTGATGGCCGAGGAGTCGGAGGCGATGAACTCGGCGCTCAAGGAGATCGGATTCCCCGCGGGGGACGTGTCCGACTCGTTCTTCTACTTCAATTCGCTGGAATCCATCGGGATGGACGCCCCGGAGTTCAAGGCCAGGATGATGGCCCGCGGGATAGCCGTCAGGGACTGCTCGTCCTTCGGCCCGCAGTTCTCCAAGTACGTGAGGTACAGCGTCAAGGACAAGGAGCGCAACTGCCGCTTCGTCGCCGCGGTGGATTCCGTCCTGAACGGGTGAGCCGATGCAGCCGTGGTTCGACGCGAT
>CAVDQR010000120.1:0-4702 GCA_963611065.1 Bacteroides ovatus | reverse complement strand
TCATATCGGTGTTCGCCTACCACGCGGTCAGGAGCCTCGTGAGGGAGATGGGCGGCGGGAACATCCGCGTGGGTTCGATGATATCTCTGAGAAAGGGGTGAGGGCCCCGGAGGGCCCTGAGAGGTTTCTTTCACTCGACGTCGGTGACCTCGAGGTCCAAGCAATCGCTGCAGACGAAGTCGTGCTGCATGGAATCGTCCCGGTCCTCGGCGTAGAAGATGACGTACGGGCGGTCCAGCACCCTGGTCACATCGGCCTTGACGCGATACACGGTGTGGATCGTATCGGCCGTGATGACCTCGTCGGCGGGTCCGTCGGCGTAGATGCTGCCCTTGTTCATCATGATCACCCTGTCGGAGAACCTGGCCGCGATGTTGAGATCGTGGCAGATCACCAGTACGACGATGCCCCTGCTGTGGGCGATGTCCCTCAGCAGCCTCATCGTGTAGATCTGATGATAGATGTCCAGGTTCGAAGTCGGTTCATCGAGCATCAGGAGCTCGGGTTCCTGCGCCAATCCGCGGGCGACCATCACCCTCTGGTGCTGTCCCGCCGACAGCTCGTTGAACATGCTCATGGCATGGTCGTCCATGTGCATCTTCACGAGACAATCGGCAGCGATGGCGATGTCCTCCTTGGTGACGGAGTATCCGGAATGGGGATACCTCCCCATCAGGACGGTATCCATCACCGTCATGGCGAACGTCTCCCCCGAGGACTGCGGGACGTAGGCGATCTTCTTGGCGATGTCCTTGAAGGACATCTCCGCCACATCGACGCCGTCGATCAGGACCCTGCCCTCGGTGGGTTCGAGGATCTTGTTGATGGTGTACATCAGCGTCGACTTCCCGACCCCGTTCGGTCCGAGGATGCTCACCAATCCGGGTTCCGTGATGCTGATGTTGATATCGCTCCAAATCCTGGTGTCGCCGTAGCAGACGCCCAGTCCTTCCGTGCGTATGTCTATCGTCATGTCACCAGATCTCCTTCTTCTGCCTCAGGATGAGGATCATGAATATCGGTCCTCCGAGGATGGACGTTATGATTCCGATGGGCATCAGCGGGTTGACCTCCTGTACGACGCAATCGGAGAGCAGCATGATGCACGCACCCATCAGTCCGGCTGCCGGGATCAGGATCTTGTTGTCCGATCCGACGAACATACGGGCTATGTGCGGTCCGACCAGTCCGATGAATCCGATGATTCCGGTGAACGACACGATCCCCGCGGCGATCATCGAGACGATGACCAGGATGATGATGCGGGCATGGTTGATGTTGATCCCGATGGACTTGGCGTAGCTGTCTCCGGAGTTCATGGTGTTGAGGACCCTGGCCATGAACATCATGGCGATGCCGCCCACCAAAGCCACGGCGAACAGGAACGGCAGCTCCTTCCACTCGATGCTCGTGATGGACCCGACCGTCCACGAATACACCGCAGAAGCGGCATTCGGGTCGGCTATGAGCATCAGATACGACTGTATCGCGTTGAAGATGTACATCAGGGAGATACCTGACAGGATCATCATCGCGGGCGAAGGCTTCCTCAGCGCGGACATCGCTATGATGAAAGCCGCCGGGATGAGCGCTCCTACGAAGGCGTTTATCACTATCCCGTACTCACCGGGCACCAGGTACCAGCCCATGGTCATGGCAGTGGTGGCCCCCAGAGCGGCGCCGGATGAGATACCGGTGGTGTATGGGTCGGCGAGCGGGTTCTTCATCATGCTCTGCATGGCGCATCCGGCCACTGCCAGACCGAATCCGGCGATGAGCGCGGCCAGCACACGGGGCAGACGGAGGTTCCAAACGACCCTCATGTCCGTGGTCATGTTGTCCTTCGTGTACGCGCCCCAGTCGAGCAATCTGTCGAAGATCAGCTGGTAGACCGATTTGAAATCGATCTGATAGGGCCCCAGCCCCACATCGACGGCGAACATTATAGCCGCCAGGGCCAGGACGACCAGGATCATCAGTCTCCTGGCGTACTTGTACGCGGAGTAGCGTTTGGCGATGAGTTCTTCCCTGGTCTCGGTGCCGTCGATTTTCTGGAGCTTCCCGACGAACTTCCCGGAGAGTCTCACGCTGTTCTCCGCGTTCTTCAATTTCGTTCTTAACTTCAATCCTGACAACCTTCATCACCCTGTCGGAGGATATTGCCGATCAGGCAGCATCCGGGGGATTCCAATCCGAATCTGACGATCCTGCAGCCGTCGTCTATCCAGAACCTGTATCCGGTACCGTCCGAATCCAGATCCCACACTTCGACTTCCGAACTATCGATCCTCTCCTTCCCGACGTATGAGCAGGGCGCATCCATGCTCCCGTCCTCCAGGAACACGAGGTCGAGGGCAAGAGCCCTGCCTCCTGCGGAGACCGTGAGCGAATAGAGCAGGCGACCTCCGCTGTGCTCCACGAACTCGATGCTCCCTGCGCCTTCGCAGGGCGAACCGTCCATCGTACCTTCGATACCGTATCCGCGGGTCTCGTACCGCGGATCGGCGGAAGTCTCGCTGAAAACGAACAGGTATGCCGTGAACGAACCGACCATCAGGAGGGCGATGAAACAGGCCGCGACGGCCTTGTCGCCCAGTGTAACGCTCAAGTGGAATCCTCGGGGAAGAAAGGTGAGGGGGAGGACTCCCCCTCGTTTCGTTCACTCGCCGGTGTACCAGAGCCTCTCCAGAAGCTCGGCGTAGGTGTACTTGTAATCGGAAGTACCGTCGGCGCCGTCCTCGTCGTAGATGCCCATCCACTGCATTCCCTCGTTGGTGATCTTCTCGACGTCGAGGTCCCAATCGTACAGGTAGTTCCCGACCTCGGCCAGGAAGGTCAGCTCCATGGGTCCGGTGGCCCAGATCCATCCGAAGATGACCAGATCGACGTTCCCGTCGGTGTACTTGTTGATTCCAGCGAGACGCTCGTTGTAGGACTTCTCCAGGTACGCCTTGGACACGATGTCCTTGGTCCCGTTCATGTAGGCGCTTCCGAAGGGCCCGGGCACGGTACCGACCATGACGTCGCATCCGAAGGACTTCACGACGGCCGCGAAGGCCTCGTCGGTGAGCTCGACCTTCCATCCCTGTCCCTGGTTGACCTCCGCCTGGGTGACGACATCGATGATGCCGAGCCTGAGGAGGTTCTGGTACTCTCCGGAGTTCCCGGCGAAGACGTAGTACGAGGTGGGATCCTCATCGGAGGTGTAGAGGTAGGCTCCGAGGACCTTCTTCTTCTCGCTGTCGGTCAGCTTCGCGACGCGGTCCTGGATGTCCTTCATGATGCCGTTGTACCAGTCGGCCCACTCCTGGGCCCTGTCGAACTTGTGGAACAGGTATCCGGCGGTGAGGACGCCGTTGACGGTTGCTCCGTTCTCCCAGGACGGGAGACGGATGACCTGGACGCCGGTGCCTTCGAGCTGACTCTCGAGGTTACCGGTCCCCCTCGCGTACTCGGAGTTCATCCAGAGTGTGAGATCGCCGCCGTTCTGCTTGGCGACGTTGGCGATTGTCTCGGCGTTGGGGAACTTGTTGTTACCGACGTCCCCGAGCTTGTCGTAGTCCAGGATGCCGGCCCACTCCTGCCAGAATGTGGCCTCCCCGTTGTTCCTGGCGGGGTCTCCGCACCTGTAGTCTGTGGCGACGATCGCCTCGGGCGCGAGGATGCACTCGATCTCGAAGGTCTGGGTGAGGCAGTTGCTGAGATGCAGGGGCCTGCTCATGTCGTAGGTCCTGATCTTGTAGTCGCAGTTGATGTAGTTGACCTTGTCCTTGTAGTTGTTGTAGTCTTTCAGGAGCTTGATCATCTCGACATCTTTCTCGTCGATGATACCGTCGAAGTTGGCATCGGCCATGAATTCCTTGGCATAGTCGATGTTGCCCTTGTCGATGAGGTTCTGGACGTACTTCACGTCGCTGTCATCGATCTTGGCATCCCAGTTGGCATTGCCGAGGATCATGAGGTCGGGGTAGGCCGCCTCTTCCGCTTTCATATCGGCGAGTCTGTCGTTCAGTTTGTCCTTGTTCTTATCGGACTCGGACTTCTCGCCACCAGTGGCGAACACTGCGATCGCGGCTATGGCTATGATGACCACTAGCGCTACCGCTATTATTTTGACGTTCTTATCCATGTGATTCCCTGCCGGAATGGATTTTTTCATACATTGGATGATTTATCCAATGCTATTCCATGTCACGGAGGGTTTATAAAACTATACCTCAGCTCGAATTTGATTAACAATAGTGTTTAAATATGATGTCTAATCTTTTACAAAACTCGTCCCATCAGATTATTACGGAACAAAATTTCGTAACACTCGCAGTACCTTTTTTTATACATGCAGTTTGAAGATAGAAATTGCCATATATCACCCAGTTCCAATAATGACCGATAGCATGTCGGACGAACCTTCCGTCTTGGAATTGACCGCGAGGAGCGAACGCGGGGATACCGAGGCCCAGTACCTCCTCGGCAAGAAGTACTACGAAGGGGACGGCGTCGAACGCGATCTCGTGAAGGCCGTCGCCTTGATAGGGGTCGCGGCGAATGCCGGCGTCCCTGCTGCACAGTACACGTTCGGCTACTTCCGCTGCTACGGCATCGGCGTCCCGATGGACAAGATGGATGCTATCCAATGGTACCGCAAGTCCGCCAATCAGGGGTATGTCGAAGCGCAGTACGGCCTCGGATACATGTGCGACAA
>CAVDQR010000119.1:0-4761 GCA_963611065.1 Bacteroides ovatus | reverse complement strand
CCCCTGGTCAACGGGGTCGGGTTGGTGGAGAAGCACTGCCACTCGCCGTATCAGGCCAATATCAGGTTGGATCCGGCGTTGTCCGACGGGGAGATGCTGGAGAAGCTGCAATCCCTGGTGGACACGGGGACGGTCAGAGGGATCTCCGTCGGTGTCGCGGAAGGTGTCACCACGGATGATTGCGTCCGGTCGATCCGGAGGATGAGGGAGGCGCATCCCGACCTGCCGATCGGGCTGAGCTGGAGGCCGTGCCCCGTGGATGATCTGATCCGTTTGAAGGATGCGGGTCTGGACGAGTTCAGGCTGAACATCCATTCCACGGTCCCCCGGATATCCGGGTTCCTGGGTGAGAGGGACGGTCTGGAGGACATGCTGCATTGTCTCTCGGATGCCGTGAAGGTGTTCGGGAGGGGGCGCGTGTCCACGGGACTGTATGCCGGATTGGGGGAGACCGACGGGGAGATCGAGGGTACCATGAGGGAGATGGCCGGACTCGGGGTGGTGTGCGACCTCAAATACAGGAGGATCAAGCCCGCGGAGAAGGAGAGGGCGGAGGAGATGCTGGGATGCATCCCGGAGGCGGATCCGGAGAGGTTCGCGGCATTGGGGATGAGGCTGAAGGAGATCGAGAAGGAGAACGGCTTGGATTCCCGCACCTGCAGGACGCTCTGCATCGCGTGCAGGGGCTGCAACCTGGTGCCGTTCCTGGATTATCGAGGCTACTGGCATGTGTTTGCGGGAACCGATATGGACGGCGAAGCCGTTTGGGCGACCCTTCGATGCCCGTCATCGATGGGTCGAGGTATTCTCTTGACGCAGTCGCATTTTGCAGGTTCGGCACATTCTGGGGCCCGTTGAATGTAGATCTCTCCAATCGGCCATGTTCGTTCGACCCGGGCATATCCGAGGTTCCATGCCCTGGCGATCCGGACCCAGCTCATCGCCCGTTTTGAACATTATATGTCAGCACAGGTGTAAGATACAATTTACAAAAATCAGATTTTAAAGAAAAATGTAAACTACAGTTTACAAAATCCCAGATTCGAGATATTCTGTAAACTGCATTTTACGGAATTTCTCTCCCTTCCATCCATCCTTTCTCCGCCCAATCGCATTCGAAGCATGTACTAAATTTATATAGAAGTTCTAACATAAACGGCTTAGAATTCCGGTAATCGGATTATTCGGAGGAACGAATATGGGAATGGGCAACGCACCCGTAATCATCCTGAGAGAAGGAACCAAGAGAGAGAAGGGCAAAGACGCTCAGTTCAACAACATCGCGGCCGCCATGGCCATCTCCGATGCTGTCAGGAGCAGTCTGGGACCCCGCGGAATGGACAAGATGCTCGTCGACTCCGTCGGCGACGTCGTCATCACCAACGACGGTGTCACGATCCTCAAGGAGATGGACGTCCAGCACCCCGCAGCCAAGATGCTCGTCGAGGTCGCCAAGACCCAGGACGCCGAGGTCGGGGACGGAACCACCACCAGCGTCATCCTCGCCGGCGAGTACCTCAAGAAAGCCAGGGACCTCATCGACGCCAACGTCCACCCGACGATCATCGCCAAGGGATACAGGATGGCCAACGCCAAGGCCCAGGAGGTCCTGAAGGACACCGCCATGAAGGTGTCCATCAACGACACCGCCACCCTCAAGCTCATCGCCCAGACCGCGATGATCTCCAAGCAGGTCAACAGCTCCAAAGAGCAGTTCTCCGACCTCGTGGTGGACGCGGTCAAGACCGTCGCCGACAAGAACAAGGACGGCAGCTACACCGTCGACCTGAAGAACATCCAGACCGTGAAGAAGGAGGGCGCCAGCATGGAGAACTCCTACATCGTCAAGGGTCTGATCATCGACAAGGAGCCGGTCCAGCCCAGCATGCCCAAGTGCGTCAAGAAGGCCAAGATCGCTCTCGTCGACGCTCCCTTCGAGGTCAAGAAGACCGAGATCGACGCCAAGATCCAGATCACCGACCCCAACCAGCTCCAGCAGTTCATCGCCGAGGAGGAGAACATGCTGAGGGACATGGTCGCCAAGGTCAAGGCCGCCGGAGCCAACGTCGTCTTCTGCCAGAAGGGAATCGACGACCTGGCCCAGCACTTCCTCGCCAAGGAGGGCATCTACGCCTGCAGGCGCGTCAAGAAGTCCGACATGGAGAGGCTCGGCAGGTCCACCGGCGCCAACATCATCAACAAGATCGGCGAGCTGACCGCGGACGACCTCGGATACGCCGACGTCGTCGAGCTCAAGAAGATCGAGGATGAGGAGATGACCTTCATCACCGGCGTCAAGGAGCCCAAGACCGTGTCCGTCCTGGTACGCGGAGGCACCAAGCACGTTGCGGACGAGGTGGAGAGGTCCCTGGTCGACGCATGGTCCGTCGTCAGGGTCGCCATCGAGGACGGCATGATGGTCACCGGAGGCGGCTCCACCGCCATGGAGATCGCCATGCAGCTCCGCGACTACGCCGCATCCGTCGGCGGAAGGGAGCAGATCGCCATCGAAGCGTACGCTTCTGCGATGGAGAGCGTCCCCCGCACCCTCGCCGAGAATGCAGGACTCGACCCGATCGACGTCCTCATCGAGATGAGGAAGCAGCACAAGGGCGGCAAGAAGTACGCCGGACTGAACCCCTACACGGGCAAGGTCGAGGACATGAAGAAGCTCAACGTCATCGAGCCCTACAGGATCGGCAAGCAGGCCATCAACTCGGCCACCGACGCCGCCATCATGATCCTCAGGATCGACGATGTCATCGCCTCGAAATCCAGCCCCATGCCCCAGATGGGCGAGGGCGGAATGCCCCCCGGAATGGACGAGTGAAAACGATAAACCAAACCGAGGGGCCCTCCGGCCCCTCATTACCCGTTGTACATCCACTGAGAAGGCGTTACCTATGACCGGAAGGAAGGAGAAGGCCGAGAAGACGGAGGCCGTCGATGAGCCCGTCAGGGACATCGAGGCGGAGCTTGCCCAGGCCAAAGAGATGGCGGACAAGTATCTGGACACGGCCCGCCGCCTGCAGGCGGACTTCGACAACTACCGCAAGAGGTCCCAGCGCGACATGGAGGAGTACAGGAAGTACGCCTGCTCCTCGATCGTGCAGGACCTGCTCACAGTGGTGGACGACCTCGACAGGGCGCTGGCATGCGCCAAGGAGGACGACGTCCTCACGCAGGGAGTGAAAGGGGTCAGGGCCAACCTGATGAAGGTCCTGGAGGCCAACGGCCTCAAGGAGATCCCCGCGGACGGGATGTTCGACCCGAACATCCACGAGGCGCTGTGCGCCGTGGATGGGGACGAGGACGGGAAGATCGCCGAGGTGTTCCAGAAAGGATACTCCCTGAACGGGAAGGTCCTGAGGTACGCCAAGGTGAAAGTCACAAGGAAAACGGAGCCCGAGACGTCGGATGAGACGCCGGAGGCCCCCGCGGCCGGACAGCAACCGGCTGAAGAGGATCAGAACAAGGAGTGATAGATATGTCTAGGATAATCGGAATCGATCTCGGAACGAGCAACTCCGCCGCCTCCGTTATGGAGGGCGGAAGGCCCACCATGATCCCCAGCGCCGAGGGGACCAGCGTCGGAGGGAAATCCTTCCCTTCGTACGTGGCATTCACGAAGGACGGGCAGCTGCTCGTCGGGGAGCCCGCCAGGAGGCAGGCCGTCACGAACCCCGACGGAACGATCAAGAACGTCAAGAGGAAGATGGGGTCCAACGAGAAGGTCACCGCTCTCGGAAAAGAGTACACCCCCCAGCAGATCTCCGCGTTCATACTGCAGAAGATCAAGAAGGACGCGGAAGCGTACCTGGGAGAGACCGTGGACAAGGCGGTCATCACCGTCCCCGCGTACTTCAACGACAACCAGAGGCAGGCCACCAAGGACGCCGGCGCCATCGCCGGTCTCGACGTGGTCCGTATCATCAACGAGCCGACCGCCGCCGCTCTGGCGTACGGTCTGGACAAATCGGATGTGGAGCAGAAGATCATGGTCTTCGACCTCGGAGGAGGAACCCTCGATGTCACCATCATGGACTTCAGCGACGGGGTGTTCGAAGTGCTGTCCACTTCGGGAGACACCCAGCTCGGAGGATCCGATATGGACGAGGCCCTGACCAGATACGTCATCGGCGAGTTCCAGAAGGAGACCGGCATCGACCTCGCGAAGGACAACATGGCGTTCTGGAGAGTTCGCGAAGCTTGCGAGAAGGCCAAGATCGAGCTTTCCACCACCATGCAGACCGAGATCAACCTCCCGTTCATCGCATCCGACGCCTCCGGACCGAAGCACCTGATCCAGACGATCACCCGTGCCAAGCTGGAGGAGCTCGTGGAGCCCATCGTCAGCCGCTGCAAGGGCCCGATGGAGCAGGCCATGTCCGATGCGAAGCTGTCCTCGGACAAGATCGACAAGATCATCATGGTCGGAGGACCGACCAGGATGCCCATCGTGCAGAACTTCGTCGAGTCCATCGTCGGACCGAAGATCCAGCGCGGAATCGACCCGATGGAGTGCGTCTCCATGGGAGCGGCCATCCAGGGTGCCGTCCTGTCCGGAGAGGTCAAGGATGTCCTGCTTCTCGATGTCACCCCGCTGAGCCTCGGTATCGAGACCCTCGGAGGAGTGGCCACCAAGCTGATCGACAGGAACACCACCATCCCGACCAAGAAGTCGCAGGTGTTCTCCACCGCCGTGGACAACCAGCCCTCCGTGGAGATCAACGTCGTCCAGGGAGAGAGGCCCATGGCCGC
>CAVDQR010000118.1:0-4762 GCA_963611065.1 Bacteroides ovatus | reverse complement strand
TCATGGGAGAAATGATGTACTGTCCTCAGTGCCATGAGAACAGGATGACTACGATGGACATCAACTGGATCATCTGCATCATCCTGCTGCTGCTCGGGGTCGTTCTGGGGATCGTCTATCTGCTGTATTGCTACATCGAGAAGAGGAGATGCCCCGTCTGCGGAACGAGCTCCAAGCTCATGGAGCCTCCACGCTACCAGCAACCACCTTCCAACTGACCGGAATAGGACATGGGTCACTGCAAACAGGACGGATCCGCCGGAGTCCGTCCCTCCTTACACACTGTCTGGGATGGGAAATTCCTTAACATCCGGCAACCTATACGACCGATGCCACGGTGATGATCGTTTTTTAGAGCCGATCGATGACGATAGACGGGCGAGCTGAGTGGCACACCTCCGCTTCTTCGCAAAATGGTTAATACGGCCCCTCGGATGCTTTCGCCATGCCTACTCTTCAAGTCGCCTTGGACCTGATGCAGCTGAACAGAGCCGTGGCGATAGCCCGCGAGGCCGTCGAAGGCGGAGCGGATTGGATCGAGGCGGGGACCCCGCTGATCAAGAGCGAGGGCGCCGATGCGGTGCGCACGCTGAAGAGGGAGTTCCCCGGGAAGAAGATCATCGCCGACACCAAGACGATGGACACGGGGTCCTTCGAGGTCGAGATCATGGCCAAGGCCGGCGCCGACATCGTCACCGTCCTCGGACTGGCGGACGACGCCACGATCGAGGAGGCGGTCCTCGCCGGCAGGAAGTACGGCGCGGAGGTCATGGTCGACATGATCAACGTCCCCGACAGGGTGGCCCGCGCCAAGCAGGTCGAGGCCCTCGGGGTGTCGTACATCTGCATGCACATGGGCATCGACACGCAGATGAGGGGGGAGGAACCCCCGGTCGACGTCCTGAAGAGGATCATCGCGGAGGTATCCATCCCCGTGGCGGTCGCAGGCGGCATCACCGCCGAGAATGCCGGGGAATACGTCGAAGCTGGAGCTTCGGACATCATCGTAGGAGGCGCGATAATCAAGACGGGGGACATCCCCGCCGCCGCCCGCGACATCAAGAAGGCCATGTCCGGAGCCAAGGTCGACACGAACCTCGCCAAGAAGTACAGCGAGGAGGACCTCTTCGAAGCGTTCGGACGCGTCTCCACCTGCAACATCTCGGACGCCTTCCACAAGAAGGGTGTCATGTTCGGATTGATCCCCCAATCCCTCGAACACCGTCAGAAGATGGTCGGCAGGGCGCTCACCGTCCAGACGACCAACGGCGACTGGGCGAAGCCCGTGGAGGCCATCGACCGCGCCAAGGAGGGCGATGTCATCGTGATCGACGTCGGAGGCGCCCCCGTGGCCGTATGGGGCGAGCTCGCTTCCCATTCGGCGATGGTCATGGGTGTCAAAGGCGTCGTGATCGACGGCGCCATCAGGGACATCGACGACATCCGCGACCTGAGGTTCCCTGCATTCTCCAGGACCGTCGCGCCCTGCGCCGGAGAGCCCAAGGGATACGGAGGCATCGGGATCGAGATCACCGTCGGGGGACAGAGGGTCCGCACCGGCGATTGGATCGTCGGAGACGAATGCGGCCTCGTGGTCATCCCCAAGGAGGTTGCTGTCGAGGTCGCGAACAGGGCCCTCGACGTCCACGAGAGGGAGAACAGGACCAGGGAGGAGATCGAACGCGGATCCACCCTGTCCAAGGTCAACGAGCTCTCCAAGTGGGAGCCTGTGAATTGAATTTCTAAAACGGGACGGGGTCTCCCCCGTCCCTTCATGAGTTTCAGAAGGAGCCGTTGAGCTCCTGGTCCAGGGCCTTGAGCCTCTCGATCCTGTCGGGGGTCGTCGGGTGGGTCCTGAAGAGGCTGGTCAATCCCTTGACGGACTTCTTCCCGAACGGGGACGAGATCCAGACGCTCTCGTAGGCCGGGTTGTCGTAGTCGTTGACCTTGGCGGTGCATCCGCCCTCGATCTTGACGAGCGCGTTGGCCAATGCCATGGGCCTGCCGGTGAGCCTCGCTCCCGTCTCGTCGGCCAGGTACTCCCTGTTGCGGGAGACCCCGAGCTGCACGAGCATGGCGGCGATGGGCAAGGTGATGTCCGCCAGGATGGCGATCGCCAGGGACATCCCGTCCCTCTCGTTGCTGAAGATGGTGGACCACACGGCGACCCTGGTGACGAACGCGACGAGCGATGCCATCGTGGATGCGACGGACATCACGAGGATGTCGCGGTTCTTGACGTGGGACATCTCGTGGGCCATGACGCCCTCCAGCTCATCATCGGTGAGCAGGTTCATGAGAGGCCTCGTCGCCACGACCGCGGCGTTCTTGGGGTTCCTCCCGGTGGCGAAGGCGTTCGGCATGGGGACCTCGGAGATCCCGACCTCGGGCATGGGGAGACCCGCACGCTCCGCCAGGCTCTCCACTATGTTGTAGAGCCTGGGCTCCTCCTCCCTGGTGACTAACCTCACCTTGTTGGCCCTCAAGGCCATGTCCTTCGAGAAGAAGTAGGAGAACACGTTGAAGAGCACCGAGACGGCGAGCATCACGACGAGTCCGATCATCCAATTCTTGAAGATGGCCCCTACCACGATCCCGATGACGACGAGGATCAGGGTCATCATCCCGAACATGGCCGCTGTTCTAAGACGCCAATGCATTTTGATCGCTCCCGATTTATTAGAACCAGTATAAAAACTAGAATCACCGTTGATTCGGAGTCTCACACCGATAGCTCCATCCCGGCGAAGAACTCGTTCACCCCTTTCAGGCCGAAGTGCTCCCTGAGCTTGGAGATCCCGTCGTATCCGACGCAGTGGTTCATGTGGAGATCGGTGCACCCGTGGGCGTCGAACTCCATCGCGTATGCTTCCGCCACGGGCTTCTTCCTCTTCTCCAGGAGGACGGCCCCGACGAACCTGCAGGCGTCCTTCCCGAACTTGGAACGGACCTCCTCCAGGACGGCCCCGGGTCCGGATTGCCCCCTGCCGCTGACGACCGTCAATCCCTTCCCCTCGATCACGAGGAATGATTCCCTGTATCCGTCGGAGGATACGAGCTGGGGTGTGACCCAGACCTTGGGGATGACCTCGATCCATCCCTCGATGTCGTGGAAGACGGCCTTCGGACGGTCCTCCTCCGAGAGCCCCACGCTGCTGGACAGCATCCCCTTCTTCCCGTCGTACATCCCCGCCGGAGCGTAGACGTCCACCGGCGAGGACCTCATCCCCAGGAACCCGTTCAGGGCCCTGCCGTTGTCCGGGCGCCTCTGGGAGATCACCACGGCGTCGATCGACTCCGGGTCGATCTCCAGATGCTCCATGTTGTGCTGGAGGTACCTGTCCCTCAGGCCGGTGTCGAAAAGAACCCTCTTCCCGTCGGACTCGACGAGGACCGAGAAGCCCTTGGCACCTATCAGGGGCGTGCCGACGACCGCCCCCTCATCGTAAACGCATTGGATCCTTGCCATCTCATCATCTCCTGTACAGCGATTCCGGAATGTCCCCGCAGATCCGGTGGATGCTCTCCACGGGGACCTCCCCGTTGGCGAGCCACGCCTTGACCCTCTTGGGGACGGTGTTGACGGACATGATCGCGCCCGGTTTGGACGGGTCGTCGATGTAGTCCGTCTCTATCATGAAGCGGTCCGTGCCCTTGGCCATCGCCTCGCGGACGTTCGTCTTGGAGGCGGGGATCGAGGGCATCACGCCGAATGTCTCCTCGGAGGTCACCAGCGGAGGGGAGGAGTGCTTGATCACCATGCCCCTGTCCAATCCGGCCCGGTCGGCGAGCTCGGCGAGCGACCTGTCGGTGTCAGCCTCGGACTCGCAGTGTATTATGACCGGACAGGAGACCTCGCGGGCGAGCTCCATCCCTCTGAGGAGGACGCGGTTGGAAGCGTCCCATATCTCCTCGGATACGGGGAAGTGGGGCCTTCCGATCTCCCCTATTGCGACCGCCTTCCCTTCGGCGACGTCGCGCGCGGCATCCTCCATCCCGCGGATCAGCATGTCCTCCGCCGCCTGGAGGCCGTAGGCCTCCGCCAGCGGTATGATCAGGACCGGGTACGGTCCGACGGCGATGTTGATCTCCAGGGAGGTCTCCTCGCGCGCCTTCTCCGCCAGACGGTACGTTATGCCGTAGGATTCGGCGAAATCGGTGCCCTGACGGATCTGAACCTCGGCGTACGGCAGGGTCACGAGGGTCAATCCCGTGCCCCCCGCGGCCTCGTACTCCTTCAGCGCATCCACGTTCCTCCCCGACGGGGACATGTGGACGTGGTTGTCGTATACGGGCACCTTCTCGCTCATCGGACCTGAATCGCCCCGTCGTTGATAATAGGGGCACCCAGGAACCGCGAGAAAAGGGTGTATCCGATCGGTCCTGCTTCCACCTCTTCAGATTGGGGAACACCTCGGTGCAGTGGGCGCGCATCTTCTCCGGGGTCATGCCCGCGCAGGAGCTCAGCTCCACGCAGAGTTCGATGAACTCCTCCATGGACACGTCGTGCAGGAATTCGCCCCGGTCGTAGCAGTACTTGCAGTAGTCCCGGCTGAGCGTCCCGTCCGCCTCCTTCCCGTACAGGGAGTCCTCGGTCATCGGCAAGGCGCAGCTCTGACAGAATCTGTCGCAGGATGTCGGGTCCATGGGACGGAATCCATGTATCATGACATAATACTGCCTACTTGATATACGATACTAAATAGCATGATGAATAGACATCGATGTTTATTCGAACCGATGAAAGAGAAACACGACTGCT
>CAVDQR010000117.1:0-4762 GCA_963611065.1 Bacteroides ovatus | reverse complement strand
AGTCCGAGGAGTGCCCCATGTTCGGCAAGGTCTGCAAGCCCATGAACCCCATGGGGCCGTGCATGGTCTCCGCCGAGGGGAACTGCTCGATCGCGTACCGTCTGGGATCCAAGAGGCTCCGATATGAGCGATGGAAGCGTCTACGCGGAGATGAAGATGGGGAAGAGGGTCCTCGTCGTCACCAACGATTCCACCGTGTTCCAGGTCAAGGGCCGTCTGGCCACCCCGTTCGAGATCTTCGGCGGGAGGGTCACCGAGGTGAAGAACCTGGTCAAGCGTCTGGACACCGCCGTGGACGACAAGGGCCGCAAGATCTGCGACGTGTCCTTCGGCGTCATCACCACCAAGTACGGGTTCGTGCCGGGGAACTACCAGATCATGGACTATCCCGACGTGATGTCCGATGCGAAGGGCTATCGGGAGGCGGAGGAGCGCAAGGGATTCGTCGAGCAGACCTCCTTCCTGACCAGACCGTTCGACAAGACCGTCCTGTGCGTCCCCAACGACATGTTCGCCATGTTCCTCGAGAAGGGGGACATCTGGGACGGGAAGCTCATCGCGGTGACCTCTCCGAAATACAGGGAGGAATGCGAGAAGCGCGGCTGGACCTGGCTGGAGAGGAAGGGCGCCCGCGTCGGCGATGCGAACGCCGACGAGATCGAGAGGATCGTCCGTTCTTTGTGATCACAGCTGTCTCGAGGGGTCCTCGAGCTCCAGCAGCCTCCTCTTCAGGGCGGAACCCCCGGCGTAGCTGCCGGCACCGCCCGAGGACGGGACCACCCTGTGACAGGGGATTATCAGCGGGATGGGATTGTTGGCGCACACCGTCCCCGCGGCGCGGAAGGCGCCGGGATGGCCCGCTTCCGCAGCCAGTTCGGAATACGTGCGCACCTCCCCGTAGGGGATCCCCGATATGGCGTCCATGACGTCGGAGAAGAACTCCGTGCCCTCGAAGGTCACCGGGAGGTCGAACTCCCTCCTCCTTCCGGACAGGTATTCGTTGACCTGCGCCGCCGCTTCGGACAGGATCTCCGTCTCGTTCTCGTCCATGGGCTCCAGGTTCTGGTTGGGCAGGAACAGGGCCGTTATGTTCCCGTATCCGTCCTCGGCGATGCTGACGCTGCCGATGAGGGTCAGGAAGGAATGCATGTACGGTCCGGCCATGGGGCGGGAAATCCGCGTGGCTGGTATTTGGAATGTGCCCGGCGAACCCTTATGGTGAAACGGCGTTATGGCCGTCCGATGATAATCTGCGCCAGCCGCCGGACCGACATCCCCGCGTTCCATTCGCGCTGGATGATGGCCCGTCTGAGGGAAGGCCACTGCCTGGTCCGCAACCCCGTGTCCAGGACCACCCTGCACCGCATAGACCTGACCAGGCGCAACGTGGATTGCATCGAGTTCATGACCAAGGACCCCCGGCCGATGCTCCCGTATCTGAAGGAGATCGGGTCCATGGGGCACATGTACGTCTTCCAGGTGACACTGACCCCCTACGGGAGGTCCCTCGAACCGGGGGTGGCCTTCAAGGCGGACATCAACGACGCCTGCGTCTCGATATCGGAGAGGATCGGCAGGGACAGGATGGCCTGGAGGTACGACCCGGTGCTGTTCACCCGTTCGATCGATTCCTCCTACCATCAGAGGAAGTTCGACATGCTGTGCAGGGAGGCCTCCCAATGGACCGACAGGTGCATCTTCAGCTTCGTGGACGTCTACGGGAAGCTGACAGGCGCGATGAACGCGGGGCTGTTCCGCACCCCGACGGAGTCGGAGATGGACGCGTTCTGCAGGATGGCGTCCAGGACGGCGGAGGAGTACGGCATCTCGCTCACCTGCTGCTGTTCGAAGAGGGACCTGACCAAGTACGGGATCGAGCCCGGGGGATGCTTCGATCCGAGGCTGATGCGCTCGCTGAACATCCCCTTCGAATCCCAGGACGTCCCGGTGAGGGACGGGTGCAGGTGCGTGAAGGCCGTGGACATCGGCGAATACGACACCTGCGGGCACGACTGCGTCTACTGCTACGCCAACCGCTCCTCCCCCTACGAGAGGAGGACCAGGCTCTACTCCGAGGATTCGGAGCTGCTGTGGGGCGCGGTGATGCCCCGGGACCGCATAGTCGAGACGAGGTCCAGGGACGCGTACAGGTTGGACGAGTTCCGATCGCGGGAGCAGTCCTCCGTATGTCCGTGGATACCCGTCATCCCGCGATAATCACTCGGTGTCCGGCGGTGCCGACGAGAATATCGGGACTCCGCCGTACCTGCCTTCGCGATACGCCTTCTCTATCCGGCGGTCGTACCTCTCGTTGAACTCCTCCAGAGAGTACAGCCTCGACCCGCCGTAGCCGTTCTTCTCCATGAACCAGATCTCGTCGCGTCTGAGCAGATCGAAATCCAGCAGGGACGATTCATGGGTGGAGAAGATCATCTGCGAGCATCTCCTTCTCCCGGAATCCAGGAACATCTTGACGAATCTGTACGTCACCTGGGGGTGGAGATTCGCATCCAGATCATCCACTATGAATGTCGTGCCATCCCTCCCGAGGAACATCGAAACGAGGAGGCCGTACAGCTTCCGGGTTCCGTCGGATTCCTCCTCCTGACGATACGATGTCGATTCGCCGTTATGGCGGTACAGGATCTCGTCCAGGACAATCCTGCCGTCATCCATGGATGCTCTGTACCCGCCCACGCTGGCGTACCTCTTGTGCGCTTCGGGCGTTACGCGGTTCCGCCCGGCCCCGAGATCGCCGTGGAGACGCTCCAGCAGGGGCTGTGGCAGCGCCTCCCCGAGACCCGACTTGCGTTCATAGACCACGTGATTGACCCCTGTGCCGAAGGAGGAGATCATCTTGTCGAGTTCCTCGAGGCCCTCATCGGACACCGCGACATCCGGCGAGAACGGGAAGTCGGCATTCACGATGACCAATCCCTTGTCGAACCAATCGTAGATGTCGTTGAATACCGCCAGTTGACCCCTGGTCGGACGTGCTCTGCGACCCATGACGCCGAGGAAAGGCCTCCGAAGGTCCGGGGCTGCATCTTCTGCGTAGACGTCCATGACCTGTCCGTCCGGGCCGAAGAAATCATGCATGATCAACCTCCCGTTCCTCGTGAAGAAGATGTCGCGGGTCCCTTCGGGACCAATGCTGTAGAGCCATTCTCCCCGCACCTCCTGCCCGGATATCAGGTACTCTATGCCGTATTTGTACGCGGTACCGTTCATCTCGAGTTCCACCTCGAAATACGAGAGGCCATCCCTCATCGCCGGATCCGGTCTGAAGAAACGATCCGAAGGAACGGGGATATCGGACACGACCAGTCTCTTCATGTCGACTAGCGCCCTGATGAGATTGCTCTTGCCGGAAGCGTTGGCTCCGTATATCGCGGATGCACGCAGGATGCGCAGGCCGTCGATCTCCGACACATGGTTGGCGTTCATGTCGCTCCTGGCGGCGAGCATGGAGAGTTCGGCCGAACCCTTGAAGGACGCATAGTTGCAGGTCCTGAAATTGATCAGCATGCGTCAACTCCGCTGATATCGCCACGATGAAGGGTACTTCCGATTATTTCGTCGATTTCTGTTATTCTCATATTTTAGTATTCTCCTAAATCTGGGGATTGTTCGGATCATTCGGGGATTGTTCGAATATTCCAGAACATTCCCGAATGATCCATTCGCTCAATATCGGCCCAATCGGACCGACCCGGTCGAGAAAGGAAAAGGGGGTGTACCCCCGTTTGTTTCAGGCCTTCGTATCGTCGGGGATGACCTCGTCGACCTCCTTCATGTCCTCACGGACCTGGCGGTCGACCCTGTCGGTCTCCCTCTGGATCTCGGCGGCCGTCGGTATGGGTCCGAGGATGTCGTCGGCGGAGCCGATGGTCCTCTCCAGGTCGTCCATATCCGATACCGGTCTGTCCGGCACCCTGGCCGCCGTCCCCATGTAATCCGATATCCCGTCTATGAGCCTGGTGAGCTCCATCGGGAAGAAGATCTTCGACGAGTCCCCCTTCCCTATCTCCTGCAGCGTCTGCATCGACAGGACGGACAGCGCCTTGGAATCCATGGACGCCGCTCCGACGGAGAGGATCCTGAGCTTCTGCGCATCGCCCTGTCCCTCCAGGATGATGGCCAGCCTCTTCCCTTCCGCCTCGAGGATGGTGGATTGCCTCTTACCCTCGGCCTCCAGGATCATGGACTTCTTCTTACCCTCGGCTTCGAGGATGGCGGCCCTCTTCAGTCCGTCCGCCTCCAGGATGGCCGCGCGCCTCCTCCTCTCCGCCGACGTCTGCTCCTCCATGGAGTCCTTGACCTTCCTCGCGGGATCCACCTCTCTGATCTCCACGGCCTCGATCTTCACGCCCCACTTGTCGGTGTTCTCGTCGAGGATGTCGCGGAGCGACACGTTGATCCTCTCTCTGGACGAGAGGATGTGGTCCAGCTCCATCTCTCCGATTATGGACCTCAGCGTGGTCTGCGCCAGGTTCACCGTGGCGAGACGGTAGTCGGTGACCTCGAAGAACGCGTTCCTCGGGTCGGTGACCTTGATGTAGATGACGGCATCCACGGCCACCGGGGAATTGTCCTTGGTGATGACCTCCTGCTTGGGGACGTCCAGCACCTCGGTGCGCAGGTCGAGCTTGACGACCTGGTTGATCAGCGGGCAGACGAAGTTGAGTCCCTGGTTCAGGACCCTGACGTACTTCCCCAGCCTCATGTAGATCGCCTGCTCGTAGGGCTGGACGATCTTCAC
>CAVDQR010000116.1:0-4772 GCA_963611065.1 Bacteroides ovatus | reverse complement strand
GTAGGTGTGCATGCAGTATTACAGGATATTCTTTATAAGTTAGACTAATAATCAAAATGTGATTGATGGTGTTTAGATATCTCCATTTACAGGCATTATTGGCAAACCGTCCAAATATCCGAACCTGAATCGGCATCCATGGACGGGATGCGTCTCAACAAGTTCGTCAGCGAATCGGGGGTCGCCTCCCGCCGCGCCGCCGACCGGCTGGTCGAGGAGGGGCGCATCACCATCAACGGACGCGTCGCCGTCCTGGGGGACAAGGTCTGCGAAGGCGACGTGGTCTGCGTCGACGGGAAGGAGATCTCCCGCAAGACGACGGACGTCGTCATCGCCTTCAACAAGCCACGCGGCCTCACGTGCACGTCCAGTCCGGACGACCCGGACAACGTGATAGATTTCATCGGCTATCCGCAGAGGATCTATTCGATAGGACGCCTCGACAAGGATTCGGAGGGTCTCCTGCTCCTGACCAACAACGGCGAGCTCGCCAACGCCGTCATGCGCTCCAGAGGGGAGCACGAGAAGGAGTACATCGTGACCGTGGACCACGACATCACCGACGCATTCGTGAAGAGGATGTCCTCGGGCGTCGAGATCCTCGGCAGGATGACCAAGCGCTGCGAGGTCCGGAAGCTGTCTGAAAGGCAGTTCAGGATAGTCCTGCGCCAGGGACTCAACCGTCAGATCCGCAGGATGTGCGGGACGCTCGGATACACCGTGGTGAATCTGAGGCGCGTCAGGATCATGAACATACGCCTGGGGGACCTCCCGACCGGGAAGTACCGCGATCTCACGAAAGAGGAGTACGATGAGCTATGTCGCACAGCGCTCGGAGAATCGAGATAAGGGGATTGCGGGAGACCGACATCGGAGCCCTCGTCCCGATCGGGATGGAGCAGCTCGGCGTGGACTACATCTCGGATGCGGATTTCCTGGACGTCTTCGACGATCCGGGGCAGTTCTGCCTCGTATCCGAGGTGGACGGGGCGCCGAGCGGGTTCGCCATCTGCAGGGAGTTCGGTCCCGAGGGTGAATCCGAGGAGCTGGCGTTGCCCGATTCCCCCGAGAGGGATTGGGTCTCCTCCGGCAGGAGGATCGGATTGGTCGATTCCGTCGCCATAGGCGCCGACGTCGGAGGACTCGGATTGGGCAGGATGCTCTGCGGAGCATGCCTCGACAGATTCTCGGAGGACGGATGCGACCGCGCCGTATCCATGGCCTGGGTGCATTTCGACGGTACGGAACCGATAAGGAAGGCGCTGACCGGAGCCGGATTCGAGAGGACCGGGCTGGTCATAGAAGGTTATTGGAACCAGTGGGTGGGGTCGCAGGAGGGGCATCACTGCCCCTATTGCGGAGCCCCCTGCCACTGCTTCGCCGCCATGTGGCGTAAATCATTGCGATATCCGGTCCGAAAGCCAGCTCCAGATGTCCTCGTAGACCTCCGAGCGGTTCGTCTCGTTGAGGATCTCGTGCCTCCCGCCCTCGTAGAGCTTCATGTCGGGATGCAGGCCGGCCTTCTCCAGACCCTTCCTCGCCCTGTCCACCCCTTTCCCGGATTCGCCGACAGGGTCGTCCGCTCCGGAGAGAAGGATGATCGGGAGTCCTTTGGGGATGTTGTCGAAGTCCTCGCCGGAGATCACCTTGCCGATGAGGGTGAACAGGTCCCTGTAGCCGGAGGCGGTGAATTTGAACGTGGTGAACGGGTCCTCGTTGTACTTCCTTACGACATCCTCGTCGCGGGATATCCATCTGTTGGGCAGGTCCGGGAAGTCGAATTTCTTATCGTTGCCTTCGAGGACCGTCCTGTTCAGGAACGGGCTGACGTAGCGCGGTCCTTTCATCTTCACGAGCAGCGACGAAACGAGCTTCCCGAAAGACACGGCGATCCCGGGCTGGTTCCCGGTCCCGACGATGATCGCGCCGTCCACCATGTCGCCGTAGCGCGTCAGGTATCTCCTGACCACGAAGGACCCCATGCTGTGGCCCAGGATGTAATGGGGGACGCCGGGGCACCTCCTCTCCACCTCCTGCGTCACCAGATACACGTCCTCCACCAGGTGCTCGTCGCCGTCGGATTCGGCGATGGTGCCGTGGTCGTCGGGTGACGTCTCCCCGTGGCCCAGGTGGTCGTGTCCGAAGACGGACACCCCTTTCCCGTTCAGGTACTCCGCGAAATCCGCGTAGCGCATGATGTGCTCGATCATCCCGTGGGAGATCTGGAGGGTGGCGACCGGGTTCTCTGCCGACCATTCCACGCAGTGCAGGTCCACGTCGCCCCTGGACGACGGGACGGTGAACTCGATGGCTGTCATGCGGGGGTGATGCATCTGCGCACTAATCTGGATTGCCCCGATGTGCGTGTTACTTTCTCCTCTAAAAATATTAATAGCGTTCTCCAGTTGGACCCTCATGCGCAGGATCGCGGTGTACGGCAAGGGCGGAATCGGGAAATCGACCACGGTCGGCAACGTCTCGGCCGCCCTGGCGGAGTCCGGACTGAAGGTCATGCAGATAGGCTGCGACCCCAAGGCGGATTCCACGAGGGCCGTCGCCGGAGGGAGGATCCCCACGGTCCTGGAGGTCATGAGGGATAATCCGGATCCGGAACTGGACGATCTCGTCCATGTCGGCGCCGGAGGCGTGCTGTGCGTCGAGTGCGGGGGTCCCCGTCCCGGCGTCGGATGCGCCGGCCGCGGGATCATCGCGGCGTTCGAGAAGCTCGAGGAGCTGGACGCCGTCGACGTCTACCGTCCCGACGTGATCCTGTACGATGTTCTCGGCGACGTCGTCTGCGGAGGGTTCGCCATGCCCATCAGGAACGGGTATGCGCGCGACGTGTTCGTCGTCACCTCCGGCGAGATGATGTCGCTGTACGCGGCGAGCAACATCGCCGGCGCCGTCTCCGACATGAGGAACGACGGCTACGCCAGGCTGGGAGGGCTGATTCAGAACTCCCGCGGCGTGAAGGACGAGGATTCACTCGTCGACAGGGCGGCGGAGGAGATGGGGACAAAGGTCATCCTGAGGATCCCCAGGGACCCCGCGGTCCAGAGATGCGAGGAGAGGGGCGTCACCGTGGTCTCCGGGGAACCGGATTCGGCCATGGCCGGCGTCTACAGGGACCTCGCGCAACGTCTTCTGGATGCATCCGACGATGCGGAAGGCGGTATGAGATTGGAGCGATTGCGATGAAGACGGGAATCATCCTGGGTGGACACGGGTCCACGATGTCCTTCAACAAGGGCGTGCTGGAGATGCAGGCCGACAGGCTGAGGGCGAAGGGCTACGACAACGTGTACGTCGGGTTCAACGAGACATCCTTCCCCTCGATCCGCGAGGCGGCCGAGGAGATGGTGAAGGACGGGTACGACAGGATAGTGATCCTGCCGTTCTTCGTGGCTTCCGGACTGCACGTGGTGAGGGACTTCCCCATGAAGCACTTCGGGTTCCCGAGGGATGCGACGGACGGGGTCTGCGAGATAGGAGGGAAGGATGTGGAGATCCACATCGAGCAGCCCTTCGGCGAGGAGCCCCTCCTGACGGACATCCTGGCGGAGAGGATCGAGGAGCTCCGCACGCCCGGGAAGGACACGAGGGTCATCGTCATGGGGCACGGCTCCAGGCTCCCGTACAACAAGAGCGTGGTCATGCTCAACGCCCAGCGTCTGTCCGAAAGGGGATACGGGAAGGTGTGCATCGGGTTCAACGAGTTCGACGAGCCCAAGATCGAGGACGTCATCCCGACGATGATAGACGACGGGGCGGAGGAGATCATCGCCCTCCCGCTGTTCATCTCGCTCGGCAAGCATCTGACGATGGACGTCCCCGCGAAGCTGGGGATCGAGAACTTCTCCGACGGGGGCATCGTGAAGAGGGGGGACCGCGAAGCCGAGGTCAAGTACGCCGTACCAATCGGAGCCGATCCGAGGCTGTGCGACGTCCTGGTCGAGAAGCTCCGGAGGATGGGCCTGTGAAGGTCGCCGTCCTCGACATGACGCACGGAGGGGACCTCATCGCCCTGAGGTATCAGGCCGAGGGCGACGACGTCACCTGCGTGGATGTGTACCACAACTGTCCGGCGGACAGGAAGGACGCGCTCCGCGAGGCGGAGGTGCGCGTGTGCGAATCTCTTCCGACAGGCAAGTACGACCTGGCGGTCATGCCCGGCCACTGTCCGAGGACCTTCCTCGGGGATTCCGAGGTCTCGGAGATCATCTCGTTCAGCAGGGCGGTCAACCGCTTCATAGACGACAGGAGGTTCAGGATCGAGGTCACCGGCGTCAAGGGTAAGACCAGCGTCTGCTACCTCATTTCCAAGATCCTGCACGATTCGGGCAGGAAGGTGCTCCTCCATTCTTCGAGGGGGGAGGGCCCCTGGACCGATGACGGTCATTCCATAGAGCGCATGGTCAGCATCGCGCCCCCCTACCTGATGACGCTCCCCGCCGGGGCTTTCGACGTCATCGTCAGCGAGGTCTCCCTCGGAGGTTCCGGGAAGGCGGACATAGCGCTGATAACCAACCTGGCCGAGGACTACGGCATCGCGAAGAATTCCATGAAGGCGTCCGACGCGAAGAAGGACATTTTCACCGACAAGGTCAACATCGTCCCTGAGGACGAGGTCGCTTTCTGGTCGACCAGATGCGGCAATCTCACCGGCTATAGGCAGAGGGTGAAACCGCTGTCCGAGCCCCGTCTCGGTCAGGGATTGAGGGTGTCCGTCGATTACGACGGGATCTCCGAGATAGTGTTGGACGGTTCCTACG
>CAVDQR010000115.1:0-4841 GCA_963611065.1 Bacteroides ovatus | reverse complement strand
CCCGTACCTGCCGTTCTCCCCCGTTGGGTAGAGCCTGTCTACGGCCGCGCCGTCGGCGATGGTGATGTTCAGACCGTCCATCCCCACGAGCTCCGACGACGGGACCAGCGAACCGACCGCCCCGCGGATGGTCAGGTCCATCGACCCTATCGGCGTGTACGCCTGATAGTAGGATGTTGGGAGCGTGCTGGCGAGGTTGCTGGACATCGATGTCCCCTGTAGGCGCGTCAGGGTCCCGGAGACCATGGTGAAATCCACGTCCAGCGTGACATCCGCGAGCTTGTCGATGTAGACCAGCGTCAGGGTCCCGATCTTCCCGGAGACCATGACGACGTCCAGGGAATCGCCGGCGGCGGAGATGTTGACCAATCTGAGGTCCCCTCCGCTGCGGACCGATTTCGTATCGTACTTCGCGGGATCGGTCTCGGTGGCGTCGGACACCTTGTAATAGGCCACGACGGAACCTTTGTCGTCCTCCGCGATTACGATGTCCGCGTCCGGGTAGTCGGCGTAGGGCTTCGGCTCGTCCTTCGCGGCGGCGCCGTCCGAATCGGATGGAATGCAGAATGCTGCAACCAGGGCTATCAGGATAACAGCCGCGACCGTCGCCCGCCTCATGCCCGTCTAATCCGCATAGGGCATATAAGGGATTGGCAATAAGATTCGGAGAAGGAATGCGGGGTCTCCCCCGCGTTTGTGCATCACGAGAACATGTTGTCGTCGAGATGCTCGGTCTGGAAATAGTACGAGGAGCGCTCCTTCTGCGCGGAGGAGACGTCCTTCCCGAGCCCCTTGTTGTACGAACCGTATCTTTCGCGGATCTGCTCCTCCGCTCCCCTGGAGCGTCTGAGCGCGCGGACGATGTGGTCGCCGGTGATGAGTTCGGCATCCTCCATGACGGCGATGTCCCCGGCGGCGCGGATGAGTCCTCCGAGCTCCCTGAGCCTGAGCGTCAGGGAGTTCTTCTGACCGTCCTCCTTGGCCCTGCGCCTGCCCTCCTCGATGATCTTCTCGACCGCCTCGATGGTGGCGTGCGGGATCCTGCCGTCCAGGTTGACCTCCTGCGCGACGAACTGGGCGTACTTCGCCCTGTTGCGGGGCGTGTCCGGCATGGCCACGTCCACCAGCACCTCGTATCCCCCGCCGATGATCCTCGAACGGAGGGGCGAGAGGATGTTCTCCAGGTCCTGGATGTTGCACGCCGCGACCAGTATGAAGTCGCAGGGGACGTCGTCGACCTTGACGCTGGCGCCGGCCGACTGGGGGTTGCGTCCCACGATGGGGAAGGTCTTCTCCTGCATGGCGGTGAGGATGTACCTCTGGAGGTCCCCCAGATGGGAGATCTCGTCGATGAACAGCACGCCCTCGTGCGCCTCGTGGATGGAACCGGCCACGATCCTCTCGTACGCCGGGGTCCCGAGCTTCTCGTGACCGCCGTAGGGATCGTGCCTCACATCCCCGAGCAGCTCCGTCTCCGAGGCCCCCGTGGCGAGCACGAACGGGTCCCTGCGCAGCTTCACCAGCACCTTCTCGTTGGAGGTGCGCTGGAGCTCGCCGCGCTTGTCCAGGGCCTTCTGGTCCAGCATGCGGATCTTGTCGCCGGCCCTCTCGAAGATGACCACCTCCTCCTCCCCGTCGCGGGTGCGGGTGGTGTGGACCTTCTCCTTCCCGGCGGTGGCCTGGGGGAGCGCGACCTCCAGCATCCCGCCCAGGAGGTCCTGGAAGGGGTTGCTGCGGCCGCCCATCTCCACCTTGCTCTTGCTGCAGTGGGGGCACGTCAGGTCGGTGGGCAGGGAGTACTTGCCGCACTCCTTGCACCTGTAGCCCAGATGCTCCGCCACGTTGGACGGGGCGTCCTTGGGATCGAGGAGGACACCGACGGATTCCGCGCGGATGCTCTCCTCCCTCTCGACCTCCTCGGCGTCCAGGACCTCCAGGAACGGCCTCTCGGGGTTCTCCGGGTTCTTGACGACCCTGACCTCCTGCCTCGGCTGGGGCAGGTTCATGGACAGGGCGCGGGCGATCATGGACTTCCCCGTGCCGGGGGGACCGACGAGCAGCAGATGCCTGCGCTGTTTGGCGGCGATCTTCGCGAGCTCGATGGCCTCCTCCTGGCCCAGGACCCTGTCGAGGGGGTCCGAGGGGATGAGGATGTCCGCTGTGGACGACATCCCCTCGAGGTCGTCCCAGGTCTCGACGGCTCTCTTCTGCGTCATCAGTACAGGTCTTCCTTGGTCCAGATGGCGATGTCCGCGGGCATCTTGGTGATGTTGCCCTTCCTGGTGCCCACGACGATCTTGATGCCCTTGTCGGCGGAGACGTCGAGGATCCTCTGGGAGATGACGCCGTCGAACACGATGGCCTCGACCCCGTCGGACTCCTCCTTGAGGGTGTTGACCAGGCTCTTGACGGCGACCTCGCGGAGGACCTGGTGGCCCTCGCCGAGGATCTTGGCGTTGTGGGTGGTGGAGAGGTCCAGGAGCATGTCCCTGAACTGCTCCTGCTCGGGGGACAGGACCTTGTTGCTGGTCCTCTTGCCGCGGAGGGTCCTCTTCTTGGGCTTCTCCTCGACGGGCTCCTCTGCGGGGGTCTCGACGGGTGCGGGCTCCTCCTTCGGAACATCCTCGATAACGGGCTCCGCGGGGACCTCTGCGGGCTCCTCGACGGGCTCCTCGCGGACGGCGAGGTGGGTCTCGCCCTGGACGGCGAGCGAGCGCTCGGCCGCGGGCATCTCGATGACCTCGGGGACCTCGGAGTCCTTCTTCCTGAACTTGTCGATGGCGCCGGAGTCGAAGCGGTCCTTCCTCTCCCTGCGCTCGTCGCGGTCCTTCCTGTCCTTGCGGTCGCGCCTGCGCTCGTCGCGGTCCTCGCGGTCCTTGCGCTTCTCGCGGCGTTCCTCGCGACGGTCCTCATGGCGCTCCTCGCGGTGCTCTTCGCGGCGCTCCTCCTGATGCTCCTCGGGCTCCTCGTCCTCGGACGAGGGCATGGCGAGGCCGTTCATCTCCATGTACTGGTCGCCGGGCATCTTGTTCCTGAGGCACTTGACGATCTGCTTGGCGGTGAGCTCCTCGACCTCGTGGGCGCGGGGCGCGCGGGCGACGAAGTCCACATCGGCCACCTGGAAGAGCTCCCTGAGGATGAGCTCTCCGCCCCTGTCGCCGTCGACGAACGCGGTGGCGACCCTCTCGCGGGACAGCTCCTGCACGGTCTTGGGGATGTTGGTACCCTCGACGGCGATGGCGTTCTTGATGCCGGCCTTGAGGAGGTTCAGGACATCGGACCTTCCCTCGACGATGATGATCGCCTCGGAGTCCTTCACGTTGGGTCCGGCGGGGCACCTGTCCTTGCCGTAGGTGGTGATCTCCTCGATCTGGACGCTCTGCCTGACGCTGTCCGTCAGGTCCACGCTGGTCCCCTTGGACTGCTTGATGAGCTCGTTGAGCAGCTCCTTGGCGCGCTCGACGACCTTCTCCCTCTTGGTGACCCTCACATCCTCGATGCCGAGGACCTGGATGGACGCCTTGCAGGGTCCGACGCGGTCGACGGTCTCCAGAGCGGATGCGAGGATGACGGTCTCGACCTGGTCCAGGCTCGAGGACATGTAGATGATACCCTCGGACCTTCCGCCCTTGGAGCTGATCTCCACCTCGATTCTTCCGATGCGTCCGGATTTCTGCAGGTCCCTGAGATCGAGCTCGTCCCCGAGGAGTCCTTCCGTCTGTCCGAAGATGGCGCCCACGACGTCGGGTTTCTCGACGACGCCGTCGGCGTTGATCTTCGCCTTCACCATGTATTTGGTTGCACTTGGATCGATATTCATTAGCACCCTCCTTAGGGTGTCAGAGAAAGACACGGCGCTCCTGCCCGTCCACGGAACGTACTGACCCGAGGTCACGGTACGGCCGTTACCAAACCGTCGGGCGAACATTTTCCTGGGTCGGCGCACCGTTGCCCATCGTCCTTCGGCGTTCGTCCCTCACAGGGGACGAGTGATGATAGTGAGTGTGAACAGGGCTGCTTCGTGCAATCCCTAAGACGGCGAATGTCGACTATATAAATAAAGGCTACTAAAGATTACGACTGAATGACTGACCGGAATCCGGACGATGTTGTCGTAATCATCATACTCCAGCGTGTCCGCATGCCGGGGTTCTCGACAGGTCTGAGGACCTTCCAATGATCCTGAATGGAGCCCGGGATCGTTTCATCGGGATGGGCGAATCCACGGCTTCACCCATGACATACGAATCTCTGGATGCGGACGCCAGCATCCGATGAAGATGCGATAATTCTCTCCAATCGAAAATTTTCATCAATCTAAGAGAATTATGCTTCAATCATCTGTCTGTTCTAGGACTCTGGACACGTGTTTCAGATTTTTTATCCAAAATCTGCCTAACACCGCATTGGATTAAATAATGTCAGAACTTAACTATGACGCGTTCGAGACTGAACATCATCATACCGTTTTTCTGGTTGAATAAGAATCGTTTTTAACTAACAATGAATTAAAGACATCGTTAAGTACGGGCATCTGCGACCTCGCACCATGTGCGGGAGAGTACAGATCCCCGTACGCCTTCATTCTCTTGTTTTGTCGATTCTGAGTTTATACGGCTTGTAATCTAGATAAGTTATAGCGAAACGAAGATCAGTTGGCATGGCACGACTTCCCTTATCCCGGAAGCCACTATACATCTTACATAGCCTCTGCCTGCATTCCTCATAGTCAATAACCCCCTTCGAATAGTAATAGGAAAGCGCCTCACAACGATGAAATGACTTCGTCGTATTATCCAGGAACGAATCGATTCCTTCGGAAGTTGTGACCTCACTACACT
>CAVDQR010000114.1:0-4877 GCA_963611065.1 Bacteroides ovatus | reverse complement strand
CCTGAAGAAGGATTGAAGGGGCCGGTGAGCCGGCCTGAAACCATCAGGTGGCGAAAGCCACCTTTTACCGTCTTCTCAAGTTCTGGATTTTTCAGGCGTTCTGGAGTTCTACCGCGAGGCATTTAATAGAAAACCGCGCGGTAACCGATGTATGAGCAGCAAAACGCTCGTAGTAGCGGGAATAATCGTCGTGGTCGTCGTCGCGGTCGCTGTGGTCGCCATGATAAACATGGACGAATCGAAGGATGTCACAGAAGGTGTCATCTACGATGGGAACGGCGGGACCACCTCCGACGGGAAGTCCACGACGGGCTTCACCTCCCACGAGGTCATGGTCAACCTCTTCACCAAGGACGGAGCGCAATTCGATTCATGGAACACGAAGAAGGACGGTACCGGGGCCAAGTACATGCCCGGTGACACGATCGATTACCCTTCCGGGAAGACCGTCACGCTTTACGCGATATGGGATGAGAGCAAGCACCTGTATGTCAATTCGACGGGCTGGGGTTACTTCACTCTCGAGTATGACGGGAAGGAATTGTCCGCAGTAGACTCGATAAGCCTGCCCGAAGGCGGAGAGATCTCCATCACGGTGAAGTCCAACAACGGGGGCCAGGCGGTCATCGTCGATTCCAAGATTGAATTCAGATTGATCGACGGGGACGTCGTCCGTTCGTACACGTTCACTCCCAAGCTGTCCGGCCATACCGGATTGACGATCGAGCCCGGCAACGGGGACGCTCTGCTCAAGATCACCTATGACGGTTCGGAAGATGTCGAACTCAGTTACAATCAGGGCACAATGACGCTGTCGAAGGGAATCAATTATTCCGGGAACGGAGGGAAGACCTCTGATGGAAAGAGCTCCTTCTACGAGGACAGCAACAAGGTCGCTGCCAACAAGTTCACGCTCGAGGGCAAGACATTCGCAGGATGGAACACCAGCAGGGATGGGACCGGCACATCATACAAGGCCGGGGATACGATCGAGTACTACGGTTACGCGATCCTGTACGCCCAGTGGGCGTGAACAAACGAGGCCCCGCCCCCCGGAACACGGGGGCGGGACCCTTAGGGTTTCTCAAAGCGATTTCTTGTAGGCGATGGCGGCGTCGACCAGCCCCTGGTGGAGCGGCGACGGGTGCCACGGCTTGGACTTGAACTCCGGGTGGAACTGGGACGCCACGAAGTAGGGGTGGTCCTCCAGCTCTCCGATCTCCATCCTCGTGCCGCACTCGGACCTGCCGGTGAACTTCCATCCGGCCTCCTCGATCCTGCCGATGTAATCGGGGTTGACCTCGTACCTGTGCCTGTGCCTCTCGGATATGAGAGACTGGTTGCCGTACAGGGCGTACGCCTTGGATCCCTCCTTGACGACGACGTCCTGGGCCCCCAGGCGCATGGTGGCCCCCATGTCCACGATGCCCTTCTGCTCGTTCATGATGCAGATGACCGGGTCGGGGGTGTCCGGGTTGAACTCGGTGCTCGAGGCCATCTCCAGTCCGAGGACGTGCCTGCAGAACTCGATGGTGGCGATCTGGAATCCGAGACAGACCCCGAGGAACGGGATCCCGTTCTCCCTGGCGTAGCGGGCCGCCTCGATCTTGCCCTCGACGCCCCTGATGCCGAACCCTCCGGGGACGACCACACCGTGGACCCCCTCGAGGATGTCCTCCGCCTTGTTCTTGATCAGGTCGTCGCTGTCCACGAAGCGTATCCTGACCTTGCATTGGGATGCGGCGCCGGCGTGGGTGAAGGCCTCAAGGTGCGACAGGTACGAGTCGGCCAGGGACGTGTACTTCCCGACCAGCGCGATCTCCACCTCGTCCTTCGGGTTCACGATCTTGTCGACGAACCTCTCCCATCCCTCCATGTCCCTCTTGGACGTCAGGGGCCCGAGCCTCATCTTGTCGATGATGTAGTCGGCCACGCCCTGCCTCTCGAGGTTCATGGGCACTTCGTATATCGTGCGGGCGTCGGGGGTGGAGATGACCGCCTGCTCCGGAACGTCGCAGAACATGGCGATCTTCGAACGTGCCGCGGGGCTGATGGGCTCCGAGCACCTGCCGATGATGATGTCCGGGCGGATGCCGATGGACATGAGCTCCTTCACGGAGTGCTGGGTCGGCTTGGTCTTCTCCTCGCCGACGGAACCCATGATGGGGATGAGGGTGGTGTGCACGAACATCACGTTCTCCTCCCTGCCGAGCTCCCTCCCCAGCTGCCTCGCGGCCTCCAGGAACGGGAGGGATTCCATGTCCCCGACGGTCCCTCCGAGCTCGATGATCACGACGTCCGCTCCGGACTCGCGGGCGACGCCGGTGATCCTGCGCTTGATCTCGTTGGTCACATGGGGTATGATCTGAACGGTCTTCCCGAGGTAGTCCCCGTGCCTCTCGTTCTCGATGACCGAGCGGTACACCTTGCCGGTGGTTATGTTGTGGTCCCTCGTGAGGTGCAGGTCCATGAACCTCTCGTAGTTGCCGAGGTCCAGGTCCACCTCCCCTCCGTCGTCCAGCACGTAGACCTCTCCGTGTTCGAAGGGGTTCATGGTGCCGGCGTCGATGTTCAGGTACGGGTCGATCTTGATGGCGGAAACCTTGAGTCCGCGGGACTCCAGGAGGCGCCCGATGGATGATGCGGTGATGCCCTTGCCGAGGCCCGAGATCACCCCTCCGCTGACGAAAATCAACTTCATTCGAATCAACGGGACCCGTGGTACACCGCGGTATCTAATAAACCTGACGGGAACGCTAGGAAACGCGGGGATACATTAACTACAAGGGAGGCATACGGCCGGTCGTGATAGTATGGCAGGCAAGAACATCTCCGATATGAGTTTCGACGAGTTCTTCCTCGGGAAGAAGGAAGGCCCCAAGGCATCCGGGTCCGCGAAGGCCCCGGAGAAGACGGAGACCCAGACGTCCGAAGTCGACGGTTCCGGGTTCCTCCACGGGAGGCCGAAGCTCAATGTGCGCGGGGACAGGATCAGCCTGTTCGTACCGAAGTACCAGGGCGGCAGGGGCGCGAAGTACGAGGTGTCCGTGGAGCAGGATGGCAACGTCCACGCCCTGGGACGTCTCAAATCGTCCCCGCTGGATTCCGACGTCTCGTCCATACCCACGGAGTTCGACATCCTGGAGGCGGGCATCGACCCCCTCGGGAGGTTCATGCTGTCCATCGACGGGAAGGACGTCTACGAGATGTTCGAGCATTCCATGCTGATGTTCAACGCCGACGGCATGCCCATAAGCAGGGCGGAGGACACCACCGTCGTCCTCTACCGCTCGGACAAGCACCTCTGGGTCGTCGACGCCAAGCCGGCCGCCAGCCTGGAGATCGGAGGGCTGAGGGTGGACACCGTCGAGGTCGGTCCCGGGGGGTACGTCCGCGTCCGCGACAAGCCCCAGCAGACCGCCGCTCCGGAGAAGAAGCCGAAGGCCGAGGCGAAGAAGCCCAAGGTGAAGCCTTCCGCCACCATCTCCCTGTCCGCGCCCGAGACGTGCGCCTGCGTCGTCGTCAAGGGGAAGGAGATCCCGCTGTACTCCGATGTCCCCGAGATATCGGTCGATGTGAAGGACGCCGACCCGGAGGAGTGCATCGTCAGGGTCGAGGCCCCCGGCAGGAAGGACGACGTCCCGAAGGTCAGCTTCGGACAGAAGGCGGCCGAGGGGGCCGCCGGCGACGTGACCGTATCGGTCGTGTTCGGAGGGAAGGCCCTGGCATCGAAGCGCTTCTTCGTCATCCCGGGGTTCTCGTGCGACTACGCCGGCAAGGGCGACATACCCTCCGACGAGCTCCTGACGTTCAGCATCGGCGGCGAGGAGTACCGCCGCAGCATCTACGAGGACGGCCTGGGAGGTCCGTACCCGTTCTGCGGAGGGAAGGTCGAGCTGAAGTGGAACATCCCCGTGGCGATGTACGACATCGGCGACGGGATGAAGCCGTTCAGGGAGGAGGGGATCCAGGTGGACGAGCTCCCCGATTGGATCGTCATGAACGTCCGCGGGGCGTCCAAGAAGGCCGTGTTCATCGGCGGGGCCGGGAAGAAGGTCAACCTCACGCCCGATTGGGACGACGACATAGCCAGGATCGACACCACGTCCGTCAGGAACGCGGTTTTCGAATCCCCGACCAGGGAGGTCTCCCTGTACATCACGGTGAACTCGTTCCCCGTCAGGAGGTTCCTGAAGGTGGAGAACACCGCCGGCATGACCGCATCCTACTCCCACGGCGACCTGACGGTCACCGTCTCCGGCGTCGGGAAGCACGTCTGCCGCGTGTACAACATCGACAAGACCGTCGAGACCAGGGAGCTGGCGTCCGGCGAGAACATCATCGCCGTCGGTCCCGGGGCGATATCCGCCGAGGTCGCGGAGGTACGCGACGGCAGGGAGATCGCGGTCGAGAGCGTCGAGATCAGATCGATCCCGTTCCTCCTGAAGGACCAGATGGGGGATGTCTGGTTCTACGTGAGCAAGGACAAGCGCATCCCGCTGCCCGACGGACTGCTCAGGAAGGAGGGCGCCGACCCGGCCGAGGTCAGGAAGTGGCACTCCCAGATCATCAGGATGAATCCGGAGCTCAAGAAGGTCAGCCCCGAGATGACCGTGAAGGCCTTCAAGGATTTCTCCCAGTGAGCGCGTCCGCGGCCGTCCCGGACCAGGGGCGACCGCGACCGCTCCGTTTCCCGTGACTATTGTTATATACGGGATTACGTTAGCGACGCCTGCATTAGATGCTCGACCCTTGGGTTGGGCTATCGACGTTACAATCACTGAATAATAAACGAGGTGAAAAATTGGGAAACGGTCTGTATACCGCAAGGAAAATGAAGACTGACCGCCAGAAATTCCGCTGGCTGGACAGGGGCT
>CAVDQR010000113.1:0-4881 GCA_963611065.1 Bacteroides ovatus | reverse complement strand
ACAACTATTATCATCTGGTGCCAAATCTTTCACGGCATGTCTCATAGGAGATCATCCAAGGGCGCTGGAAAGCGCACAGGTTGGGGCAGGTTCGACCCCAAATACATGAGCCGGGATGAGGAGGAGATGCCTCTTCCCGAACCGAAACTGCTGCAAGAGATCACTCCGAAGAACGAGAAGGAGTACGAGGCTGCTTGTCAGATATGTCTGAACACGTTTCTAGCGATGCTCATGACGGTCCCGATCAGGGATTTCATGATAGCAACTACGCTGAACTTCATATCCAATCAATCCTCCCTGGTGAGATATGCAGAGGAGAATGAGGGGAAGTACGATTTCGGGAAGCACCCCGAGTACGCATCCATCCTTGTCCTCTTCGGAGATATGGTTCTGCTCTCCCTGTTCAGGAAGGAGTGTCCTCGGGATGGTATCGACCCCCTGGCTGTTAGCGCATTGGCAAGATGCGTCCCGAAGGAATGGGGTGAGGATTGCCTCCTGGTCATCAAGGGGATATACGGATGCCTCATGGATCTCGGTGGAGCGAAGGACCATGCGGATGACTTCTGGAAAAACTATGTTGAGGAGGTGGAGGACGAGGACTGACAATCCACATCCATCCCGAGGTTGAACGGTCTAAGACGCCGTGAATACCTCGGGAACCGATGAATGCGTTCAGATGTGCGTAGTTGCAAGTCTTTCAGTCAATTCTCGTTGATTTTGCGGTCATGCAGGAGATTATATACGATGACGCCATCGGCCCCATCACGGAGTTCAGGGAACGACGATTGTGCGCTTCCTGCCGTGGGAGGAGTTTCTCCTCCGGGCCGTACGGGGACGATGGTCGGACGTACGGGATCGCTTTCAGGATTCTGAATAGAATTATCATCCCTGTTAGCAACGCTTATATACAACATCGACCTACCACGCGCCCGTAGCCGTTCCGCGGCATTGATCGCGGTGCGGTGTGAGGTATCGATATGGTTACCGTCTACGACGTTCCCGCCGAGGCACTCATACTCAAGACGGCCCAGAAACTCAAGGAGAACCCCAACATCGTTCCCCCCGAGTGGGCAGAGTTCGTGAAGACCGGCAGGCACACTGAGAGGGCCCCCGTCCAGGACGACTGGTGGTACACTAGGGCCGCCTCCATCATGAGGAAGCTGTACGTCAAGGGTCCGATGGGATCCTCCAAGCTCGCCGCCGAGTACGGCGGATTCGCGGACAAGGGCTCCATGCCCAACAGGGCCGTGAAGGGAAGCCGCAACATCGCCAGGAAGTGCATGATGCAGCTCGAGGCAGCCGGATACCTTGTCTCCAAGGACAAGGAAGGCCGTGCAATCAGCCCCGCGGGGCAGTCTCTTCTGGACAACACCGCGAAAGAGGTCTATGACGAAATGAGGGCTTGAGGAGGAATCGGCATGGAAGACCCCGAATTGGAAGCGCTCAGACAGAAGAGGATGGCCGAGCTCCAGCAGCAGGCCCAGAACCAGGCCGCCCAGCAGGAGCAGGCCCAGAGGTTCGAAGCCCAGAAACAGGGCGTCCTCAGGCAGATCCTGACCCCGGAGGCGCGCGACAGGCTCGCCAACATCAGGCTCGCCAACCCCGCCATGGCGGAATCTGTCGAGAACCAGCTGATACAGCTCGCCCAGAGCGGCAGGCTGAGGGGAGTCATAGACGACGCCATGCTGAGGAACATCCTTGCCCAGATCGCCCCGCAGCGCAGGGAGATCACCATAGAGAGGAGATAATCATGTCAAGCACAAAGGCCCCCGCAATGAAACAGAGGCTTAACAAGAAGGTCAAGCAGAACCGCCGTGTTCCCGCTTGGGTCATGATCAGGACGAACAGGCAGTTCCTCCGCCACCCCAAGAGAAGGTCGTGGCGCATGAGCAAGATCAAGGAGTGATTTGGATGGCAGATGAGATCGAGAGGATTATGGTCATCCCGCTCAGGAAGACCAAGCAGGCTCCCCGCACCAGGAGGGCCAACCGCGCCGTCAAGGAGGTCAGGGAGACCGTCATGAGGCACATGAGGGTTTCCGACGAGAACGTCTGGATCGACGCCAGCGTCAACGAGAAGCTGTGGGAGAACGGTATCCGCAACCCCCCTTCCAAGATCACCGTCAAGGCCGTCAAGTTCGACGACGGCCTCGTCGAGGTCTCCCTCGCGGAGTGATTCAAATGATGAGGCTCTCGCGCTATTCCGGCAATCCGAACATCGCTGTGTTCGCGACCGCGGGCGAGAGCCTCGCCCTTACCGCCGCCGACGCCTCCCCCGAGTTCGTAAGGACCCTGGAGGAGACGCTCGGCGTCGATGTTCTGAAACTGTCCGTCGGAGGGTCCTTCGTGGTGGGGTCCCTCGTGGCCATGAACTCCAACGGGGCCATCGTCTCCGAGCTGGCCGACGACGGCGAGATCTCCGTCATCTCTTCGAAGATCAACTGCACCAGGCTCGGCGACCGTCTGAACGCGGCCGGCAACAACATCCTGGTGAACGACAACGGCGCGATCGTGAGCCCGGAGTATTCCGAGGAGACCGCGAAGATGATCGGGGACATCCTCGGCGTCGAGGCGGTCCGTTCGTCCATCGGAGGGATCAACACCGTCGGGTCCATCTGCAGGGTCACCAACAAGGGTTGCGCCTGCCACATGGACGCATCCGACGAGGAGATCGCCCTTATCCAGGACGTCCTGAAGGTCGAGGCTATCCGCACCACCGTCAACCACGGCAGCAGGGCCGTCGGAGCGGGCATCGTAGCCAACTCCAAGGGCGCCGTCGTCGGAGATGAATCAACTCCGATCGAGCTCGGGAAGATCGAGGAAGCCCTCGGTCTGTACTGAGATCAGCGGTTGAACACCCAGCATTCCTTGTTCTCGGAGAAGTCGTCCGGGAGAAGGTCTATCTCGTTGCCCATGTAGACGACCGCCTCCTCCGGTATTATTTCGAGGAAGTCGTCGAGAGGGGACAGCGGCATGGACAGCCCGCCGACCCTGTAATGCATCGGGACCGTGATGCGGGGATTCACCTTCTCTATGAACTCCCTGATCTCCGGCATGGGCATCGTTATGACCTCGCCCACCGGGAGGAGGAGCATGTCGATCCCGCGTATCGCGGCTATCGCATCGTCGTCCGGGATGCATCCGAGGTCGCCGCAGTGGCAGATCGAGATGCCGTCCATCTCGAACCTGTACATGGTGTTCCTGCCGCGGTCCTCCCCTCCGACATGGTCGTGGAAGGTGGGGATCCCGAGGAATTCCATGCCCTTCACCTCGAACGGTCCGTTCCTGGCCATGATGTCCGTGTGGTTCCCGCGGATGACGCGGGCGGCGCAGTGGTCGTAGTGGCCGTGGGTCATGAGAACGATGTCGGCGGAGGCGTTGGGCGCCTTGATGCCGATGGACTTGCCGTCGTGCGGGTCTATGACCACGGTCCTCTCTGAATCCGAGAACTCGAAGCAGGAGTGCCCGTGCATTACGATCCGCATGCTTCAGCCATCGGGGAGGACCATTTAAGCGTGATGGGGATCGGACGACGGGTTACAACCCGAAGAACAAAATGCATATTAAGAGCTGGAAGGATTAGCACGCATGAAGAAGACTCTGGTCCTGGTCGTCGATAGGGACGACGACTACGGCGTCAAGGGGAAGGTGAACACGCCCGTCATAGGCGTGCAGAACTGCCTCGACGCGGCCACGGCCTTCGGAATAGCCGACCCCGAGGATTCCGACCTCAACGCCCTGTATGCGGCGGTCAGCGTCTGTCTGGAGCTGCAGGAGGACGGCCGTCAGGCCGACGTCGCCCTCATCTGCGGGGACGAGAACGTCGGGCACAGGTCCGATCTCGCTCTCGTGGCGCAGCTCGAGGAGGTCCTCGACGAGATAGAACCCGAGAGCGTCGTCCTGGTCGGCGACGGGGCGGAGGACGAGTACATCTATCCGATCATCGCGTCCCGCGCCCATGTGGATTCGGTGAAAAGGGTCTACGTCAAGCAGGCCCCCGGTCTGGAGGGGACCTTCTACATCCTCAAGACCATGATGTCCGACAAGGACAAGCGCAAGAGGTTCCTGGTCCCGCTGGGATTCATCATGGTCCTGCTGTCCCTGTTCTTCCTCATACCGGGGGTCCTGGTCTACGCCGTGGAGAAGAATCCCTCGCAGCTGTCCAGTCTGTCCGGGCCCATGGCGTTCTTCGCCATCGGTATGATCATCCTGCTCTACGGCTACGACATATCGGAGAGGTTCTACGGCCTGCGCAAGAAGTTCATCGCCTCCATGGCCGGACGCACCACGCCGATCATCTTCCTTTTCATTGCGCTGGCGTTCATCATAATCACAGGCGCGTACTCCGCGATGGAGATCAACAACCTCTATCTGAAGAGCGACGCGCTGAAGCTCACCTACTTCATCTCGGCCATGGTCTGGCCGGCGATCATCTCCATCGTCATCTACGAGGCGGGGATGCTCATCGAGAGGTTCCTGGAGGAGAGGGAGGTCGGGGTCTCGATCATCTTCAGCTGCATCGGGCTCGCCAGTCTGGGGCTCGTCATATCCGGCATCCTGGACATCGCCATGAACTACATGGGGATCGGATACGGTGTGAAGGCCGGGATCGTCGAGATCGCGTGCGGTATCGTCCTCTCCATCTTCAGCAACTACCTGAAGTCGCGCCTCGAACCCCTATCGGAGGAGGCGCCGTCGGATGAGAGCGTCTGAATGGGAGCATCTGTACACCGAGATACTGGAGGACATGGGCTACTCCAGGGAGGACGACGAGTCGACCGTCCGCGTCCTCAAGGCCGTGACGGTCAACTGCGACCTGGTGGATCCGGACGATGTCCGCGATATGTTCTCGGGGACATGCACTGTCGCCGGGGATGCAGAC
>CAVDQR010000112.1:0-4943 GCA_963611065.1 Bacteroides ovatus | reverse complement strand
AGGGCGGTGATGTGCGTCTTCGGCATCGCCCTCGTGGGGGCCGCGCTGGGGGTGATGACCAATTCCGAGGATGCGAAGGAATCGGAGATGGACGACGACCTGGCGGAATCGCTGGCATCCCTGCTGGACAGGTTCCAGAACTCGATATCGCAGAAGCTCGTCCTCAGGGGCGGGGATTTGATCCCGAGGGACGGTCAGACCGTCTCCGTCTCGGACCACATCGTCACCGTCACGCGCGACGGGAAGGCATCCAAAGCGTACACCCTGTACGACGGATCCTTCGAACTCGCCCGGGACACCGAGGTGGAATTGGTGAAATCGGTTCCCGAAGGTCTCGGCGATGCGTCTGACGGTGTCGACGAAGGCGTCTATCTCGGCCTCGTTGTTGTACAGGTACGTGGAGGCGCGTGCGCTCCCGTCGATCCCCCTGGACACGTAGAACGGATGGGCGCAGTGCATGCCCGAGCGGATCATGATCCCGGCCATGCTGTCCATCATCATGCCGATGTCATGGGCCCCCAGACCGTCGATGTTGAACGAGAAAACGCTTCCCCTGAGGGCCGGGTCCTCCGGCCCCACCAGGTGGAGCCCTTTGAGGTCCTCGAGCCCGGAGCACATGCGGGAGATGAGCTCCCTGTCCCGGCTCTCGACCTCTTCCATCCCGATCTTCGAGAGGTACTCTATGGCCGCCTTCGTCCCGGCGATGCCGGCGTAGTCGTGCAGACCGGCCTCGAACCTGTCCGGTATCGGAGCCAAATTGACAGAATCGTAGGTGGTCAGGCCGACCGTCCCCCCTCCGAGGGACATGGGACGGAGCTTCTCCAGAGCTTCGCGTCTCCCGTACATGACCCCCATCCCGGACGGACCGAGCATCTTGTGGATGGACATGCAGTAGATGTCCGCGCCTATCTTCTCCAGATCGACGGGCATGTGCGGTGCTGCCTGAGCGCCGTCGATGATCACCGTCGCGCCGTAATCGTGGGCTATCTCCGTCACGGCCCTCACGGGGACGGTGCATCCGGTCACGTTGTTGGCGTGCTGGACGGACACCACCTTCACCCTGCGGTCCATGCAGTTGTGGAAGGATTCGAGGTCGAACCTCCCGTCCTTCCCGGATTTCGACATGCGACGCTCGATACCGACCGTCTCGGCGAGCCTCAGCCACGGGACGTGGTTCGAATTGTGCTCCGCATCCGTCGTGACGACGACGTCCCCCTTCTTCAGATCCAAACCGTACGCGGCGGTGTTCAGACCCTCGGTGGTGTTGCGGGTGAAGATGTAGCATTCCGGATCCTTCGTCCCGAAGAAGCGGGCCAGGGTCTCCCTGGTCTCGTCGAGCATCATGGAGACGCGCGTCGCCATGGAATGGACGCTGCGGCCCCCGCATGCCGGGTACTCCTCGTAGTATTCCGTGATCGCGCGGATGACGCTGTCCGGCCTCAGGGACTGGCAGGCGCTGTCCAGATAGATCCCCTTGCCATTGCGGATCGTGGGGAAATCGCGACGTACGGAATCCGGGTCCATGGGTCCCCGATACCGTCCCCCATATTAACCTCGCGCGACCATTATAAACGCGTCGGCCATCGCATCGTCCATGGTATCGCTGAGGACCGAGATCGGAAGCATCGCGCTCGACAGACCGGGCATGGTCGCTTCCGGGATCATGGACGAGACGGGGCCTTCGCTGGCCCGCATGATCGAATGCGGATGCGGAGCGGTCGTGACGAAATCGGTGGGGCTCGAGCCCAACGCCGGGCACGCCAACCCCTGCTTCACGGAGGTCCCCGGCGGATACGTCAACGCCATGGGTCTGCCCAACCCCGGGATCGAGCTCTTCAAGGAGGAGATGGACGTCGCGACGAGGGCAGGGAAGGTCGTCGGATCGATCTACGGCGCCACTCCGGACGATTTCTCCAAGCTCGCCGGCAGGATGGAGGACTACGGCGCCTGCGCCGTGGAGCTCAACCTGTCCTGCCCCCATGCGAAGGGGTACGGGATGGAGGTCGGAACGGATCCGGCGATGGTGAAGTCCATCGTATCGGCCGTGAAATCCTCGGTATCCATACCGGTATGGGCCAAGCTCACGCCGAACACCCACATCCTCGCCGACATCGGACGCGCGGTCCAGGATGCGGGAGGGGATGCGGTCGTGGCAATCAACACGCTGAAGGCCATGGTCATCGAGCCCGAGTTCGCGAGGCCCATCCTGAGCAACAAATTCGGAGGGCTCTCCGGAGCCGGCATAAGACCCGTCGGCGTCAGGGCGATCTACGATCTCAGGACGGTCCTCGACATCCCCCTCATCGGAGTGGGAGGGATCACCGACTGGCGCGACGCCGCCCAGTACATAATGGCCGGCGCCTGCGCGTTCCAGATCGGCAGCGCCGTGGGGACGGAGGGACCGGAGGTGTTCGACAAGGTGAACAAGGGGCTCGAGAAGTTCATGGAGGACTACGGATACGATTCCGTGGCGTCCATGGTGGGGGTGGCCCATGACCGATGTCGTCAAAATCTGTAAGATAACCGACGAGTGCTACGACACCAAGACCTTCGAGTTCGAATGGGACGCGGAGGTCAGGCCGGGGCAGTTCGTCATGGTGTGGGTCCCCGGGGTCGACGAGATCCCCATGTCCGTGTCGAGGATATGCGGGAGGACCAAGGGAATCACGGTCAAAGCGATCGGAGAGGCCACCAGGGCGCTCCATCAGATGTCCGTCGGGGATGCGCTGCGCATCCGCGGACCCTACGGGAACGGATTCGACCTCTCGAAGAAGGACATCCTCATCATCGGGGGAGGTGTGGGAACGGCCGCGGTCATGCCCGCCATCGAGCAGACCGGCGCCGATGCGATCATCGCCGCCCGCTCGGACAGGGACGTCATCATGGACGGGATAGCGGAGAGGGCCACTCCGAATCTCTGGATCGCCACCGACGACGGCAGCAGGGGATTCCACGGCAACGCCGTCCAGCTCATGAAGGAGAAGCTGGCGTCCAAGAAGTACTCGTGCATCGTGGCCTGCGGGCCCGAGGTCATGCTCTGGTTCACGTTCAAGGCCTGCCAGGAGCTCGGCGTCGAATGCCAGCTGTCCCTGGAGAGGTACATGAAGTGCGGGGCCGGCGTCTGCGGATGCTGCGTCATGGACGATTCCCGCGTCTGCAGGGACGGCCCGGTGTTCGACACCGCCAAGCTCTCCAAGCTCACCGAATTCGGAGTGAGCAAGAGGGACGAGTGCGGCCGCCTGGTGAAGTTCAGGAAATGACGCAGGCGGACTGCATCGAGGTCACCCACGGCAGTCTTACCGTGGACGTGCCCAGGAGGCTCTTCAGGGGCACCTCCTGCGAGATCGACCGCGAGGCCGCGGAACCCTTCATGCGCATGCTGATGGGACGCTATCCGTGGCTCACGGCCAGCTCCGTGGAGGTCCTGATGAACAAGGCCCAGAAGGAGATGGTCCGCGTCCTCGACGAGGAGACCAAGGGCCGCAGCCACAGCAGGGAGCTCGCCGAGAGCGGCCGTCTGGAGGATGCGATAGCGCACATGAGGCTGCATCTCGAGATGGATCCCGACGATGCGGACTCGTGGTACGCCCTCGGGAACCTCCTCTGCAAAGCGGGGAACGCCGAAGAGGGCTACAAGGCGCTCAACAGGGGAAGGGCCCTCGCTGCGAACCGGAGAAGAGGTCGTTGATGGCGTCCACGACCTCCGGGACGGTGGCCCCCCACGGGACCCTGACCGTATTCCCGGAGCGCTCGTGGCCCTCCTTGACCTTGCAGCACTTCACTATGGTCATCTCGTCCGGTCTGACGTAATCCGCCGGACAGACGTTTATGAAAGGCACGTCGGAGCCGTAGAGCTCCCTGTAGATCCTGTGCGACAGGTGGCATCCGATCAATGTGACCTGTTGATCGACCTTCGGAGCATCGTCCAGGAAGTACACCGGCCTGTCCGCGGTCAGATGGGACACCCTGCACGGGAACATGACCGCGGGGGTCCGCACTTCGGGGACCTTGTCCGCCATGTCGATGATCCTCTCCTCCACCACTATGGGAAGATCCACGTATCCGGACGCCAGGGCCCTCCTGACGAGGACGCCCAGCTTCGAAGGGGACGGCGGGACGTTGTCCACGACGACGAGTTTCAGAGGGACCAATCCGGAGACGTAGCTGATGTGGGAGAACATCCCCCTGACCACGATGGTCTTCCCGGGATGCTCCGCCTGCAGCTCGGCCATGGCCGGGAGATTCAACACATCCGCCTCGGGATCCTCCACGAAGATCGTGTCCTTCGGGAGGGAGACGATCTCGAACCCGTCCAGGTCCCTGAACAGTCCGGAACCGTTAGCCTTGTCTAGATGTACCACCGCGTAATCGTCGCCGTGCTTCAGGACGAGGGAGTCGGTGCGCACGTAGGACCTCCAGTCGGCCATCAGGTCCCTGATGGAATCCTCGGTCAGAGGGATGTCCACCTCGCGCATCGAGACGTCCTTGCAGTGCATGTCACTCCCAACTCCTGGCCGTATATGAATGCTGGATTCTGGACGACCTGCAGGGTTTTTATAGAATCAACCAATCGGGATGGATAGGTCGGGGTACCACAGCGGCCATGGGGTGGACTGCAGATCCATTTATGGGGGTTCGACTCCCTCCCCCGACTCCATAATTTCTCGATACAGTCTCTCAGAAGGTAGCGGTCAGCCTCCGGATCCCCGGAGGCCTTCCCGCGCGTTCGATTCTCAGTTCCCGTTCTCCTCGTCCTCGGCCTCGATGTACTTCCTGACGAGGAACTCGTACCCGGACTCGCCGAAGGACTCGATGAGCTCGTCGTCCTCCACGTACATGCCGTAGGGGGTGCCCTCGTACATCACGTACACGGAGCAGGCGAAGGGCTCGTTGTCGTAGTCGTTCTCGAGGAAATCCTCGAAATCGTCGTTGTGGTCCTCGAT
>CAVDQR010000111.1:0-5080 GCA_963611065.1 Bacteroides ovatus | reverse complement strand
TCGAAGTTGCCGATGAACTGCCCGTCGCCGCCGGCGGCAAGGGAGTATCCCACGACCCACCAGATCACGAGGACCAGTCCGACGACCCCGAGGCACTGGGCCATCATGGAGGTCATGCTCTGCTTCCTGAGCATCCCTCCGTAGAACAGCGCGATGGCCGGCGCCATGATGAACACCAGCGCGCCGCAGAAGAACATGAAGACGCCGGATACGGGATCCACCGTCTCCGCGTCGAACGCCGCCGAGACCTCGGGCAACGCGAAGATAGTCAGGGACAACAGGGCGATGAGCCCTGCGACCGCCTTCAGTACGAGCTTCAAACCGATTCACTCTCCGAATGTATCTCATCCTTGAGATAAATTAGACAAATGTCTAATTGTATTTGAATCTAATCGTTATACGGATATCAGAGAAGGTCCGAACGGTACGATTGTCTTGAAAACGATGCAGAAAATATGCAAAAGAGAGGATGTCATGCGGCCCGAGGGAAAGATCCCCCGTCGCCGTGACCGACAAATGTCTAAAAATGGGAAGAGGGACCCCCGCCTCGTCGGTCAGGGGCCCGGTTTGCGGGATCAGCTCTCGGCCGATTCCGTCCTGATCTTGATGGACTGCTCCACCGGGATGATGAAGATCCTCCCGTCTCCGGGGTGGCCGGTCTCGGCCTTGGCGCGGATCGTCTTTATGACCAGATCGACCTGGTCGTCCTCGACGACCGCCTCGATCTTCACCTTCTCGATCTCGTCGACCACGAACTCGCCGACCCTGGTGGTGAACACCAGTCCCTTCTGCTCCCCGTGGCCGGTCACGTGGGTGATCGTCATCCCGTTGATGCCGGCGTCCCTGAGGCCGTCCTTCACGCACTGGAGCCTCTCGGGCCTTATCACTGCCATTACCATCTTCATGTTATCACATCACGTAGGCGGGCTCCCCGTGCTCGACCAGATCCTGGCCGATGAGCTCCTCGTTCTCGGTCGCGCGGACCCTCATGAGCTTGCCGATGACCCATATGATCACATAGGAGACGACGAAGCAGAACACCATGGTCACGATGACCGCGACGATGTTCCCGACGAACAGCTGCCAGTCGCCGGTGATGAGTCCTCCGGCGCCGCCCAGATTGTTCTCGGCGAAGATACCGGTTGCGATGGCTCCCCAGATACCTCCGATACCGTGCACGCCCATGACATCCAGCGCATCGTCGATGCCGGACTTCTCGCGCATGAAGATCACGCCGAAGTAGCACACGACACCGCCGACGAGACCGATGACGATCGATGTGATCGGGGTGACGTATCCCGCACCGGGGGTGATGGCAACGAGTCCGGCGATGGAACCGGCGGCGAGTCCGAGGACCCCGACGCGTCCCACGTGCAGGTACTGGACGACGGCCCAGGAGGCCATGGCGCAGACGGCCGCGATCATGGACACGGTGATGGCGCTGATGGCCTGTCCGTTGGCGGCGAGGCCGGATCCGCCGTTGAATCCGAACCATCCGAACCACAGGAGGAAGCATCCGAAGAAGACCATCGGGATGCTGTGGGCCCTCTTGATCGTGCTGGCGCTGCGCTTGCCGAGGTAGACGGCGAGAGCGAGACCGGTCGTACCGGCGCAGATGTGGACCACGGTACCTCCGGCGAAGTCCAGGGTCTCGAGTCCGAACGGGAGGTTGGCGAGGAATCCTCCGCCCCAGACCATGTGGGCCATGGGGGCGTAGACGAGGATCGACCAGAGCACGAGGAACCACGTGATGGCGGTGTACCTTATGCGCTCGGCGCAGGCTCCCAGGACGATCCCGGCGGTGATGAGCCCGAACATCATCTGGAAGACGGCGAACTCCATGTCGGGGATGACCGAACCCTCCGCGATGACGGAATCCGAGAGCCCGTTGAAGAACAGGTAGTCGAATCCTCCGATCAGGGCGTTGCCCTCGGAGAACGCGAGGGAGTAGCCGACGGCGACCCAGGAGATGCCCATGACGGCCATGGCGAGGAGGGTCTGGGCGATGACGGACGTCATGCTCTGCTTCCTCAGCATACCACCGTAGAACAGGGCGACACCGGGGGTCATGATGAAAACGAGGATGGAGCAGATCGCCACCCACGAGATGTTGGCGTAGTCCTCGGGCATCTCGCCGGCCATGTGGTCGGCGGAGACGGCGGGTGCGGCCGCCATGACGGCGATCGCCGCTGCGATGAGGACCATCGCCGCAATTATTGTCTTTCTCGAACTCATGATATTCCTCAATCGTCTAATTGACACGATTGAAACTGCTCAAACGTCTATTCTACTTAAGCCCTTCTGAATGATTGGGCATTTTTGACCAAAAATAGCGCCATCTGTGCAGTGGAAACGGAGGTTGATGCGTTTATTTGTCTAATAATTTTGATTTTATTAGACATATGTACATTGAACAGATTTCAAACGAGAAATCCCGCTCTCAAAAATGCTTGCATTTATGCGATTCTAAGCTTCTTATAGCAATAAATGGCAGTCATACTTACTCGGCGCATCAACGCTTTAAACCCATCATGAACAAAGCCTCCGTATGACCGAAACGAACGCCTTTTCGGGGCTCCGCGAGGGGCCTAGTAAAGGTAGCGGACGGGGGCCGATCGGATGAGCCCGGAGGAACTGACCGAAGCGGAGCGCCGCATGAGGCCGGACTTCGTCGCTACCGTCCCCCGCGGAGAGCCGATGACCAGAAAACAGGCAAACGGGCTGTCCTCCAATCCGAGGTTCTACGACAAAGACTCTTTCGAGAAAGGCTATTGGAACAACTGTCAGTCTTGCGTGGTATCCTACATCATGCGGCTGAGGGGCTACGATGTCGAGGCCAAGCCTAGAGAACTGAACAATGATGCACAAGAGGAAGTGGCTTTAAACACAGCCATGGCCTGGATCAATCCACAATCCAGAAAACACCCGAGTCCGACGATCATTCCTGCAAAAAATGCCAAAAATGGATTGAAATGGATAAAACAAAACGTAGAAGAGGGCGGCATCTACACGTTTGAATTCAGATCATTGGATCCTACCGGCTACTTTACACATGTCATAATAATCGAGAAGAATGAAGGATCACTGATATTCTACGATCCCCAGTCAGGCATAGTAAATAATAGCAGTACAGAAATAAGGTTCATGATATCGATAGCTTGGAACGTTCATTTCAAGCCGAAAATAATGAGAGTGGACCTGCTAGAACCGAACATGGACATAATCGACAGAATTCTAAAGCCAAAGGTGAAAAATGACACTGACGATTGAAGAAAGAATCCTCGAGATACTGAAACCCGGAGTCGGTGTAATGAAATATCCCGTCAAAAAGGTCAGTTTCTTGACGAAATGGAACGGCTACGATGTCTATGGGTTCCATCTCGACGTAGATGTAAACATGCCCATCCAGATAGGTATGCCTCGGTTCTTCCTTGTGAAAAATGATGAAATCATATGGTCGACGATTGAAGAGGGAATTGAAATTCTCGCAAAAATCTATGACGAGACATATGGGCCAGACGAGGACGATGATTGGGAGGATGAGGACGAATCGGAATCCATACAGGAACCTGTGCATTGCATGATATCCTGTGCCGGACCTCGCATCTGATACTGAATGAAGCTCGAAATCCGGAGATTACAAAACGCCCATGATTCAATCGATAGAAGACAGAATCCGCAGGATGCTCGAAGACAAAGGAGTCGAGAGAGTAGGATTTCCGATTAAGAGCGTCAGCTTCCTGATGAAATGGAACGGCTATGAGGTTTACGAGTATCACTTGCACTTTGAAGAACCCTTTTGCATAGGCACCCCATGGTTCTATCTCGTCAAGGGTGACGAGATAACCGTGTCCAACTTCGACCAGACGCTTTGCATCATCGAGAAGGTCTACGACGAGACCCACGGACCCGACGATGAAGACAGCCGACGCCCTCCATCCGAAAAATGAAGACAGGGGTCCGGCGCATCCGCCGGGATCCCCGATGTTTCTCACAGAAGCGTCTTCGCTTCCTCGGGCTCGATGTCCAGAGCCTTCAGCATGTAGGTGAGCGCCTTCTTGGCGTACGGGGCGCGGGCCTTGGGGTCCTCCATGATCTCGCCGTACGTCGCCATGACGTTGTTGTAGTACTCTATGGCGAACTCGGAGTACAGCGCCGAGGACATCGACTCGTCGATCTCCGCGGCCTCGTTGTACGCCCCCTCCGCCTCGTCGTACTTGTTGATGGAGATGCAGAACTGCCCGTACGACTGGTAGTAGTCGACGCGGCTGGAGTCCAGCTCCATCGCTTTCTTGTAAGCGTCCATGATCTCCTGCGGATCGACCTTCGCGCCGAACATGCCCGACGCATAGTTCCCGCACTCGGCCTTGTAGTACCACGCATCCGCGTTGTCCGGGTATTCGACCACCAGCTTCTTGAACGCCGTATAGGCCTTCTTGAAGTCGCCCTCGTCCATCGCCTTCATCGCAGCGGCGAGCTTCTTCTCAGGGGAGGCATCTGCCATACCGACCATGACTGAAACGGCCGTTAAATAGCCTACCGATAAGCCTTATAAGCGCACATATCGAGACCCGGCTCATGACCGCCTGGAGAGAAGCATGCCAGGAAGCGGAGGCGCAGGGCTGGATAGTATCCGAGGTCCCTCTGCCGACCTATCTGGAAGAGGACGTCCTGAAATGCCTGGACAGCTGCAAGCAGAACATCTGCGGGACCTACGGGAGGAACTGGGCCTGCGCCCCGGGATGGAAGGACAAGATGGACACCCTCGGCAAGAGGTTCACATCCTGCCTCCTGATGGAGAAGAGATACGACGTCGATGTCAAAGACAAGGAGGCGGTGAAGAAAGCGGCCGACGAGTTCCAGAACATCGTCAGGCGCACCGTCCTGTCCATGAGGGCCGCGGGATACGACTGCCTGGGGTTCGCCGACGGCGCATGCAACTACTGCGGCGAGTGCGCGTATCCGGAGCCGTGCAGGTTCCCGGAGCAGCTGGTCCCGTCGGTATCCGCCGCCGGGATCAACATGTCCCGCTACTTCGAGTCGTTCGGGAAGGAGTTCTCCTTCGGGGACGGGTACTACA
>CAVDQR010000110.1:3332-5081 GCA_963611065.1 Bacteroides ovatus | reverse complement strand
AGATCCACGATCAGGGATACTACAGAGGTCTCGAAGGGGAGACGATCCTGTACGGAATTGCGTTCGAATCGAAGAGACCGACCATCGTCATGGAGAGGTACGATGGGTCCTGACATGCCCATCTCCGGTCCGGTTTCTTGAATCGAGCGGTGTCCTAGCTGCGTATCCCGCTTCGGGAGGTGGGTACAGTCCGTCCTCCTGCCCGTTAAAAACCTCATCCTTCCGGATGGGGTGCTGACCTTCCTTCCAGCACCTCATCCGACCGTTTCTTCGGATCCTGGCCGCCGTTCATCATCGTCTTCATCATCATATCGGGTTACTGAAAACGATATATACATAGGTTCCAATAATCGCTATTGAAGGGATATAATGATTAAGATGCCCGTAAGGTGTAGCGACTTCAAGGAACTGATTGATGGGGGCTATTATTTCGTAGACAAATCGGAATACATTGACGACGTCGTAGGGACGAGCTCCATCCCCACATTCATGACATTCATCACATACATCCCTCGCCCCCATTCGTTCGGCAAGACCCTCTTCCTCAGCATGCTGGATGCGTACCTCAACTTCAGATATGCCGACGGGCCGGACCGTTTCGAGGGCCTGAAGATCTCTGAGATCCGTCCGAACGATCCGCACAAGAGCGCACACGTCGTCATCAACATCTCCCTGAGGGATCTGGGAGACGGGACATACGACGTCTTCCGCCGGAAGTTCGCAGAGCGCATCAGAGATGTCTATTCCGACTTCCCCGAACTCCTCACCTCCGACAGGCTCAATGATTACCAGAAGGAACGCATCGACGAGGTCTACAATTTAGACGACTACCTCATCACATACAGCCTGCGCGATCTGTGCGAGTTGCTGGCAAGGCACTACGGGACGACTCCCGTGATGCTGGTCGACGATTACGACAGCATCCTGATCGAATCGTGCAGGAGGCCACACGAATACGAGTTGATCGTCGATACCCTGCGCCCCTTTTTCGACATCACATTCGAAGGCAACCATTACCTGAGCACCCTCGTGGTGACGGGCACGATGGGCGTATAGCTCGATTCCTTCCCCGATCTCGATCTCATGATGGAGGAAGGTCTCGACAGCTGTCATTACAGCACGGCCTGCGGATTCACACGGGAGGAGGTGGAGAACCTGTTGGCGGCCGCGGGTCGTCCGGACAGGATCGACGAGGTCGAGGAATGGTACGGCGGATACCGCTATGGAGATGCGCATCTGTACAATCCGTGGGATGTCGTCAGATACGTCGACAAGGGCTTCGTGCCGAAGCCATACTGGACCAGCACCCTCGACAGCCTCCCGGTAACCAATCTGCTCCTGTTGACCAGTTCGGGGGTATGGAGGGACCTGATGGCTCTGCTCACGGGAGGGACCGTGGGAGTACGGAGATTGAGGTGGGTCCCATATCGGTTCCCGCTGTTCTATGGGGACGAAATCTTCCGTATCATGGCGGTCGCAGGCTACCTGAGTGCTGAACCGAAGGAGGAATCGTGGCGTGAAAGATACGAGCTGTCCATACCTAACAGGGAATTGTTCGATGCCATCTCGGACAAGGTGATCGAGAGATTCCGCGAACCCGGCAACATAACATCGTGCCTCGACACCATGGAATCCGGAAAGACCGAAGAACTGGCCTACAAGATCAGAATCACCATGTCGGGCCTCAAAGGAAGTATCCAGGATTCGGAACTCCCATACGAAGCGTTCGTCGTCGGACTCGTCGCGGCA
>CAVDQR010000110.1:0-3322 GCA_963611065.1 Bacteroides ovatus | reverse complement strand
CGGATACGAGCTGTCCATACCGAATCGGGAACTGTTCGAAGCCATCTCGGACAAGGTGGTCGAAAGATTCCATAAACTCAGCAAGCGCATGGCATTGTTCCTCGACACCATGGAATCCGGGGACACCGAAGAACTGGCCTACTGGTTCAGAATCATCATGTCGTTCCTCAGGGGGGATATCGAGGATTCGGAACTCCCATACGAGGCGTTCGTCGTCGGACTCGTCGCGGCATCCCGCGGGAGATACGAGGTCCATATCGGGAGCGACTCGTACGAGGGCCGTCCGACCCTCTATATGATCCCCGTATCCGAGCAGGGGGTCAACATCGTGATGGGCATCGTCCATCGTCGGAAGGAGAACAGGGATCGGACGAGGGAGGAGCTCGCCGGTGAAGCACTGGAACGGATCCGCGACAAGGGCTGGGATTACGGGCTCCGTGGCGAGACCATCCTGTACGGCGTCGCGTTCGAACGTTGGAAATCGACCGTCGTCATGGAGAGGGTCGGCGGGAGCCGACCGCGACGACCGACGGATTCCGGGAACTCCTATGGGTCCGCCGTCCGAACATGCGTTCGGTCGTTGAACATGAGTACCTATACCGTATCTTATGTCCCGAACGGATTATGGTATCCGTCCGGGACGGCTGTCCCGGTCACCGTTCGATGATGTGCCCATCCGGCCCGATCTTCACGAGCCCTTCGAGGATGTCCTTGCCGTTCGGGATGGCCCAGAACGGCACGCCCTCCTCCATCTGCTTCATGACGGCCATCTTCTCGTCCAGCAGCTCCAGGGAGTGGGTGTCGTAGTATGCGGCCCATCTGCCGAACTGCGGCAGGAGCTCCATGAACATCATGTTGGTGCTCATGCGCTTGAGCTTCTTCACCATGATCTCGATGTCCTCCTCGGTCCTGGGGCCGGTGTCTTCCTTGTGGTCTTCCATCTTATCGTCCTACTATCGCGACGACCATTGTTATCGGTGTCCTCGGACGGTCCGAACGATACCTGTACCGTTCCCGGCCCGTGCGAACCCCTTATACGCGGTCCCGCGATGCCGACGGCATGTACGCTGATGCGGCGGGTGCGAGGATATGCTACGACGCCTCCGGTGAGGGGGAGCCCGTGGTGATGATCGCCGGTTTCGGGGCCTGCAGGGGCTATTGGTCCAGGGCGCCCTCGGCGCTGCCCGGGTACCGCATCGTGTCCATGGACAACCGCGGCGTCGGGGATACGGAGTATTCCGGACGCTTCTCCATGGAGGACATGGCCGACGACGTGGTCGCCGTCATGGATTCCGAGGGGATCGGGAAGGCGCACGTGGTCGGATGGTCCATGGGGTCGCTCATCGCCAGGAGCCTCGCTATCCGCTACCCCGACAGGCTGGCGGACCTGACGCTCATCGGGACGTATCTCGAACGCCCCGCCAGGTCGGAGTACGTCCTGGACGGGATGGTGAGGATGGTGGCCGACGGGGAGGCTTCCATGAAAGCGTTCTACTCCGTGGTCAACGCGTTCTGCTTCTCCGAGAGGGTGTTCAGGAGGTTCGCCGAGAAGGGCCATCCGGTCCCGCTGCCCAAGGAGGACCAGGACGTGGGAGGTCTCATGGACCAATTGGTCGCCATCGCCGAGTACGACGAGAGGAGGACCGACACGGACATCCGCGTCCCCACGCTGGTGATCCACGGCTCGGAGGACATAATGGTCCCCCCGTCGGAAGGGAAGCGGATCGCCGATATGGTGGAGGGGAGCAGGTTCCTGCTCCTGGACGGGGAGGGTCACGGCATATCGCCGGACGTCTACGCCCGTCAATTGATCGGTTTCATGAAGGAGCATCCGGTCAAAGGATGACCTGATCGCGCACGGCATCGATCTTCTGAGCGATGTCGCTCTTGATCACGCGGGTGCACGGCCAGGTGTCGTCCATGTACGAGATCAGGTCCATGATGTCCGCGCCCGGGTTTGTCAATGCGAGGTACACGCGGCTCATGAACATCGACACCGCGTACGGGAAGTCGTCGCAGATCCTCGGCCTGTCCTTCCATATGGTGCATCTGTTGTCCTTCCCGAGGAAGGCGCACGGGTCCGTCTTCTTGAAGAGGAACCTCCCGTCGTCCGTCCTCACGAGGTAATCCTTCAGGAAATCGTAGATGGGTATCCCGGCGGCGGTGGCCACGCGGTCGATCTCGTCGGGACCGACGATGATGTGGGGCTGGTGGCAGCATCTCCCGCACATCTCGCAGGGGAAGTCCCCGCGGTAGGACATGCAGATGTCGTAGGCGAGATCGAGATTGTGCTCCATCTCCGGGCTGATCGATCCCAGCCCCTCGAGGATGTACTTGCCCCTGTATACCGCCATCGGAGCGCCCCGACGAGCATGGAGAATCCGACGAGGAACCCGACCACTCCGAGCATCAGTCCGGCGCCGGCCATTGCCATGATGGATTTGGAATCGGAGCCGGTGAGCTTCAGGAGGCTCACGGCGTACCCTCCGGCGACCATGGCGACCGCTCCGAGGGCCGCGGCGGCGATGCCGCTGAAGAGGCAGCACACCGCTGCGAGTATCCCCAGGAACAGGGTGGCCCCGGCCACCTCCGTCCTGCTGCGGACCCTCTGGGCCCTGAACGGCATGTCCAGTCTCCAATCGCATTCCTCGCAGAACAGCGTCTCCGGGGGGTTCTCCTTTCCGCAGCGCGGGCATCTCATGCCCGTCGCATCGCCGACCCCGTTATTACCCTTACCCATGCGATCGCCTGAGCTTCTTGCCTTCGGCGAAGGCCTGGCCCACGGGATTCCCGATCTCGAGGTAGGTGTGGTTCACCGGGTCGTAGGTGATGGGTCTGAGCTTGGACGGGTCGATCCTCCCGCCGGTTATGACGGAATCGTCGGCCTTGACGTCGACGATCTCGCCGATGAGCAGTTCGTCGGAGACCTCGTCGTAGCTGATGAGGTTGCATTCGAGGGTGAGCTTCAGCTCCTCGAACAGAGGGGCGTCGACCTTATCGCTCTTTTCTACGTGGAATCCCGCGCGGGAGACCTTGTCGGGGACGTCGTTCCCGGAGACTATGCCCACGTAGTCGCATGCCGTCATCTGGTCGACGGTGCCGAATCCGACGGTGAACGCCTTCCTGTTCCTGAGGTTGGCCGCGGTGCGGTGGGACCTGTCGATGCATATGGAAATCTTCCCTTCGTTGCAGATGCCGCCCCAGGCGGCGTTCATGGCGTTGGGGGTCCCATCGTCGTCGTAGGTTCCGATGATGAAAACGGGCATGGGGTAGGCGATGGTCCTTGGACCGAGGCTCTGTCTCATGGGGACGGGATGGGCGA
>CAVDQR010000109.1:4113-5135 GCA_963611065.1 Bacteroides ovatus | reverse complement strand
ATCAGGCACAGGGTGGTGTCGAACGGCTTCTCGTCCGGGTTGCGGGTGACGCACACGCCGAACTCACCGGAATCAGCCTTCACAATACCCTCAGGGAACCTCCCCTCGATCGGGATCTCCGAACGGAATCCCACGAAGCTCCCGTCCAATACCTTGGCCGAGACGTCCTTGGCGATGGACATGCTGGAGATCCTCATGCCGTTCCTGGCCGCGAAGGTGTCCACGGAGAACTTGCCGTTGAGGTCCGTCGCGGTGGTGATTATCGGTTCGGATCCCAGACGCTCCGCGATCTTCGCGGTGAGCTCGTTGCATCCGCCGATATGACCGGAAAGCAGGGCTATCGCCCATCTCCCGTGCTCGTCCATCCCGACGACCGCGGGATCGACTGTCTTGCTTCTGATGTACGGGGCGATGTATCTGACGGCGATCCCGATCGCTCCGATGAAGACGATCGCATCGCACTCCCCGAACGACCTCCCGGTCCATTCCCCGGCGGAGCCTTCGATCCTCTCCACTCCGAGGTTGTCCGATTTGGTCTTGCAGAATATCCTGATATCGTCCTCGGCGAGCGCGTCCTTCAGCCTGAGGGCCGTCCTGCACCCGTTCGTGGAGAACGCTATGGCGTTGATCCTCATTCCAGCTCCCTCCTGACCTCGTCCAGCAGCTCATCGGCCAGCGACGTCTTCCCCAGGAGACCGTACACGGACGAGAACATCACCGCCCCGGTGCGTATCGCGCCTCCGGTCCGATGGTTCATGTGATATTCGATCCTGGTCATCATGAGCTCCGACGTCTCCTTTATCAGGTCCTCCTTGGCGATCTCGTCGAGGGCGTCGTCGGTGGAGATGCATCCCATGATGCCCCTGACGCATTCTATGCTCGCTCCCGCCACTGCGGCGTTGGCCGCGAGGATCTCCATCCTGGCGTCGGCGTTCCTGGAGTGGGTGTTCATTATCCCGCCGGCCAGCTTGACCATCTTCCCCAGATTGGACACCAGGACGATGTCCACGCCCAGTTCCACG
>CAVDQR010000109.1:0-4103 GCA_963611065.1 Bacteroides ovatus | reverse complement strand
AGTCGAGCATCTCGCCGACGAAGTTGCTACATTTGACCGCGTAGTCGGGGTCGATGCCGTCGATCCCCTCGGAGAAATCCTTCCCGTAGTTGCCCGGGACCACCAGAAGGGTCCTGCACCCGTTCTCGACCCTCATGCGCATCTCCGTGCGGATGGTGTCGATCAGAGCGGTCTCGCTCATGGGCTCGACTATCCCGCTGGTCCCCAGTATGGATATGCCCCCCTCGATGCCGAGACGGGGATTGAACGTCTTCTCTGCGATGGTCCTGCCCTCGGGCACGGAGACCACCGCTCTGAATCCGCCCGTGTAGCCGTACGATGCGGCGACATCCTCCAATGCTTCCTTGATCATGGACCGGGGGACATGGTTGATGGCGGCGTTGCCAGGAGGCTGGTCCAATCCCTTCCTGGTGACCCTGCCCACTCCTTCCCCGCCGTCGATCTCGATGCCGGACGGGATCATGGTCACCTCGGAGTAGACGAGCGTGCCGTTGGTGGCGTCGATATCGTCCCCGCCGTCCTTCCTGACGGCGCAGGACGCCTTCCTGTCGGAGACCTTCGGGTCCTCCACGGGGAGGTCGAGGGAGATGCCCTTGGGGGTGACGATGGTGACCTTCTCGGTCGGATGCCCGAGGACGGCCATGGCGGCGGCTTTGGAAGCCGCGGCGGCGCAGGTCCCGGTGGTGTGTCCGCGCCTCAGACGCTTGTTGTTGACGAAAACGAACATCTCATCTTGTTCCGGGCCTTGGCTCATATACTCCCCCACGTATATTGGACGAATCGGCCAACAGTTAAATTACCTTTCTAGCATACGCGGGCAAGGATGTGCCGGCAAATGGCTGGGAAACTATACGGAATAGGCGTGGGGCCGGGAGACCCCAAACTCCTGACCCTCAGGGCGAAGGAGATACTGGATTCCTGCGGGGTCATCGCGTACCCCGTCAGCAGACCGGGCGAGGGGAGCACGGCCTTCGACATCATCAAGCAGACCGTGGACGTCTCCGAGAAGAGCATCGAGGAGTTCCTCTTCGACATGAACCCCGACGATTCCGTCAGGGAGCGCTGCAGGGAGGAGGCCATGAACAAGATGTGCGCCCTCCTGGACAACGGCGAGGACATCGCCATGGTGACCCTGGGCGATGTGGGCGTCTACAGCACCTACATGTACATCGACCGCGAGATCGCCTCCCGCGGTTACGAGACCGAGGTCGTCCCCGGAATCCCGTCGTTCTGCCACGGCGCCGCCCTGGCCGGGATCCCGCTCATGATCGGCAACGAGGGGCTCGCCGTGGTCCCCGTCGCGAAAGAGAACTCGAAGCTCCTCCGCAACGCGCTGGAGCAGTTCGACAACGTCGTCGTGATGAAGGCGTTCAAGTCCATGTCCCTCATCGCGGACACCATGGACGAGCTGGGCATCCCCCGTTCCGGGGCGACCGTCGTCAGCAACGTCGGCATGGAGGACCAGTACATCGGACCCATGGACATCGGTCGCAAATACGGCTATTTCACCACAGTCATCGTCAAGAAGAACACCGGAGGGAAGAAGGAATGATACATTTCATAGGAGCCGGCCCCGGGGACCCGGAGCTCATCACACTGAAAGGAAGGAGACTCATCGACCAGGCCGACGTCATCGTGTACGCCGGATCCCTGGTGAACCCCGACGTTCTGGAGGGGCACAAGGACGGGGCAGCGATCTACAACAGCGCCCTGATGGACCTCGACGAGGTCATCAAGGTCATGAGCGAAGCGGTAGCCGAAGGGAAATCCGTCGTGCGCGTCCACACCGGCGACCCCGCCATCTACGGGGCCCACAGGGAGCAGATGGACAGGCTCGACGAGCTCGGGATCCCCTACGAGGTGGTCCCCGGCGTGTCGTCGGCATTCGCCACCGCCGCGGCCCTCAACGCGGAGTACACCCTGCCCGGGAAAAGCCAGACGGTCATCTTCACCAGGATGGAAGGGAGGACGCCCATGCCCGAGCGCGAGAAGCTCCCGGACCTGGCGAGGCACCACGCATCCATGGTCATCTTCCTGTCGATCGGATTCCTGGACGAGATGGTCGTCCAGCTGGAGGACGGCGGATACGAGCCCACCACGCCCGTCGCCGTCGTCTACAAGGCATCCTGGCCCGACCAGAAGATCGTCCGCGGGACCCTGCAGGACATCGCCAAGAAGGTCAAGGACGCCGGCATCAAGAAGACCGCCCTGACCGTCGTCGGCGATTTCCTCGGCGACGACCACGAGCTCTCCAAGCTCTACGACAAGCACTTCACCACCGAATTCCGCAAGGGGAAGGAGTGATCCGATGAAGGGAAGGCTCCATGTTGTGGGATTCGGACCCGGCGGGAAGGACGACATGACCTTCCGCGCGGCCCGCGTCATCGAGAACGCGGACGTGGTCACCGGATACACCACCTACGTCAACCTCCTGAAGCCGATCTTCCCGGACAAGGAGTACAAGGCCACCGGGATGATGAAGGAGGTCGAGAGGTGCAGGATGGCCATAGAGGACGCCATGTCCGGCAAGGATGTCGCCATGGTCTCCTCCGGGGACTCCGGGATCTACGGCATGGCCGGGATCATCTACCAGCTGGCGGAGGACATGGGCGCGGACATCGAGATCGACACCGTCCCCGGGATAACCGCGGCTTCTTCTGCAGCGTCCATCCTGGGCGCCCCGCTGATGCACGACCTGGTGATCGTCAGCCTGTCGGACCTGATGACCCCCCTGGACCTCATCATGAAGAGGGTCGAGAAGGCCGGGGAGGGCGACTTCATCACCTGCATCTACAACCCCAAGAGCAAGACCAGGACCGAATACCTGGGTCAGGCGCGCGAAATCCTTTTGAAACACCGCTCGCCGGAGACGCCCGTCGGCATCGTGAGGAATGCAGGCAGGCCGGACCAGTCGAGCAAGGTCACCACATTAGGCGACCTGGACCCGGCCGACGTGGACATGTTCTGCATCGTCATCGTAGGGAACTCGCAGACGTACACGTCGGGAGGCCGGATGATCACACCCAGAGGATACAGAATCGACGGAAGTGAGTGAATGAGCATAGAGATAGTGAAACCCGAGGAGATCGAGAAGCGCAGCATGGAGATCATCACGTCGGAGCTCAACGGCCGCACCTGGCCGGAGCCCCGTTTCTCCATCGTCAAGAGGTGCATCCACACCTCCGCCGATTTCGACTACGCCGACAACCTGGTGTTCTCGGAAGGTGCCGCCGAGAAGGGAGTGGAGGCGATCCGCGGTGGAGCGGACATCGTCACCGACACCAAGATGGCCGCCGCCGGGATCAACAAGAAGAAGCTCGGACTGTACGGAGGTTCCGTGCACTGCTTCATCAGCGACGACGACGTCGTGACCGAAGCGAAGAAGCGCGGATGCACCCGCGCCACCGTCTGCATGGACAGGGCCGCGAAGCTCGCCGAGACGAAACCCCTGATCATCGCCGTCGGGAATGCGCCCACAGCGCTCATCAGGCTCTGCGAGCTCATCGACGAGGGGAAGATCGTCCCCGCCCTGGTCATCGGGGCGCCCGTGGGATTCGTGAACGTCGTCGAGGCCAAGGAGATGCTGATGGAGACCCTGGACCGTCACAGCATCCCTTACATCGTGCCCAAAGGCAGGAAGGGCGGCTCCAACATCGCGGCCACCATCTGCAACTCGATGATCTACTACAAGGGCTGAATCAAACCGAGGGGGTACACCCCTCCCCATTCCTTTCTTCCTTCCCGGGCCTGGACTCCGTTCCGTCCGGATATCTGATGAACCTCTCCGTACCGAGGGGTTGCGCCTTGTCGATTATATCCCAGGGCCACTCGAGGAACTCGTTCTTCCGGATATCGTCGAGCGCTCTGCGGACATCCTTCAGATCCTCCAACACGACGGGACCGAACATCGACATCTTCTGTCCGATGGGCCTCCCTTCGAGCAGCCATAGCACGGACTCCTCGGGACCGTTCTCGATCTCGAACTCCCCCTTGTGGGAGAACTTCATCCTCGTGTAGGATTGGACGTCGATGCCCATGACCTTCGCATCCTTCCCGGACACGAAGTACAGGTTCCTGTTCGCCCCGTCCATGGCCGGATCGAT
>CAVDQR010000108.1:0-5156 GCA_963611065.1 Bacteroides ovatus | reverse complement strand
CTTACATCGTGATGTGGATCGCCGTCACTCTACTGGCTTACAGGGGGTCCTGGTCCTCGAAGCTGATGGTGGCCTTCATCTACTCCCTGATCTGCGTGGCATCCGTCGTCGCCATCGACGCTCTGTACATCCACTATTACGGGTTCGATATACCCGATATCGTCTTCAAGACCCGTACGGCCATACATATCGTGGCCACTGTGATGGTCTACGCCCCGCTGATATTATTCCTGCCTCCGCGCATCCGTAATATGATCAGTCGTACCGGCGGCAGGATGGTCAAATACCTCCCCATCCCCATCATACTGTTCTGTGTGTTCTTCGGGGAGTTCTTCTATATGCTCCAAACCGAAGGCGTCGACGAGCTCGATTCCCATTACACCTATCTCATCCTCACCCTTTGCGTACTGTGTCTCATTCTTCTGATGGGCAGTCTCGACGGTTCCATCAGTGTCGACCGTTATCGCAGGGAATTGGATGCTGCCACCGTGGTCCAGAATTCATGTCTCCCCGATCCGGAAAAGCTGCCGGTGGTCCCGTTCGCGGAGGCATCGGCCCACATCACCCCCGCCAAGGAGGTCGGCGGCGATTTCTACGACATCCGCAGGATGGAGAACGGGGACCTGATGTTCGTCGTCGCCGACGTCTCGGACAAGGGGATACCCGCTGCGCTGTTCATGATGAAGTCGAAGGTCCTGCTCGAGGACGCTCTCGGATTCGGGTACGGTCCCTCCGAGTGTCTGGATTGGATCAACAGGAGGCTCATGTCCGGGAACGAATCCTTCATGTTCGTCTCCATGGTCCTCGGCACGTTATCCCCATCGGGAGAGTTGAGGGTCTCCTGCGCGGGTCACCCCTCGCCTCTGCTGAGGCATGAAGGCACGGTGACCGAGATCCCCATGTCGCGCGGTCCGCTCCTCGGATTGTTCGAGGGGGAGTACAAGGACACCATCGTTCAGATGCATGGAGGGGATGCCGTCCTGATGTTCACCGACGGCGCCACCGATGCGGAGAACCTCGCCGGGAAGATGTTCGGAACCGAGCGTCTTTCGGAGGCGTTCGCCGCTTCATCCGGTTCGGATCTTTCCGGAGATGTCCGCGAGGCCATCCGCCGTTACTCATCCTCCGCCGACCAGTCGGACGACCTGACCCTGCTGTCCTTCCGTTACATCGGCAGTTCCTGATCCTGTCGGATTCCGGCGATTCCGATGTCATTTCCATGCCATCGAACGTCGACTGGATAGCATTTTATCATTCTTCGAGGATTCTGATACATGGATATCCGTATCGAGAAGGACGGGGACACCGTCGTCTTGAAGGTAGAGGGAAAACTCAATACCACCACCGCTCCCGAGTTCAACAAGTTCGTCCAGGAGAACATCAAGGGGCCTTGCAGGCTCATCGTAGATTTCGGGAAACTGGAGTTCCTGTCGAGTGCCGGGATAAGGTCGCTCATGGCCCTCCGTTCCGTCGTCGGCCCGGAGAACATCAAGGTCAACAACACATCGGGGCTCGTGCGCGAGGTGTTCGAGATCTCCGGTATCACAGCCATTCTGGGGGATTGAGGATTGGAGCTGGTCCGCGTCAGCGTCAGGGCCGAGCCTGATTCGGTATCGCTCGTCCAGGGGATCATCAGGTATTACGCGGGGATCCACGGCATATCATCGGATGAGATCGAGAGATTCCTCATCCCCGTGGAGGAGGCGATGGCCCAGGTCATCGAATACGGGTTCCCCGGTAAGCCCGACGAGATGTTCGACGTCTCCGTCGGCATCGAAGGGCTGGATCTCACAGTCACCATAGTCGACAAGGGCATCCCCTACGACTACGAGATGCTGGAGAACAATTTCGACGCCGGACTGTCGGTCCGTCTGCTCAAAGGGTTCGCCGACGGGGTGTCGCTGAGCAGCATCGGATCCGGAGGGAGGAAGCAGGTGCTCATGAAGCATCTCGCCTCGCTCCCGGTCTACACCAGATGCGACGAGGAGGCCCAGACGTTATGCGCCGGTCCCGCTCCGGAGGACATCCAGCTGGATTTCCACATCCTCAGGCGCGAGGAGGCCATCGAGGTGGCCCAGTGCATGTACGACGAGTTCGGTTACACCTACCTGCACGAGATGGTGTACTATCCGGAGGAGTTCTACAGATCGGTCCAGAGGGGCGAGTGCATCTCCATGGTCGCGACCGTTCCGAGCGGAGAGGTCGCGGGACATGTGGCCCTGGTGGGATCGTCCGCGTTCCGCGGGACCATGGAGCTCTGCATGGCGGTGGTCAGGAAGAAGTACCGCAACTGCAAGATCATGAACCGCCTGACCGAGAAGATACTCGAGCATGCACGCACTCTCGGTCTCGTCTCGATAAACGCCATGCCCGTCATCTACCACGTGTTCACCCAGAAGATCGCGTCCAGGCAGGGGATGCATCCCAGCGGATTCCTCTTCAACATAATCAACGACGACCTGTCCACTTCCTACGACCAGGGCGTCAGAGGCAGCCTGGGCCTGGCCGTGCTGCCGTTCTCCGATCCCCACAGGGAGGTGTTCGTCAGACCTTCGGCGGGGCCGATAGCCTCGTACGTCATAACCGAGGCCGGGGCCGACAGGGGCCTGAACGTCGTGGACGGGGATGTATCGGTCGACGGGGAATCGATAATCACCGTCGAGGCCGACACCAGAGGGGAATCCGGCCGGATCGTCGTGGACCGCGTCGGTTCCGACATCGCCGTCCGCCTGAAGAACTCCGACAACTACCTCCGCGCGCAGAACTGCAAGGTCGTGATGCTGTACGTCTCCACCTCGGAGGAGGGATCCGTCCTGGCATACGACGCGGCCGTCGGATTGGGATACTACTGCACCGGTCTGTACACCGCATGCTCCGATACGGATTATCTGATGATGGAGAGCATCATGCTCTCGAAGGTGGACTACAGCAAGATCCAGACCATCGATCCCTACACCGGTCTCCTGGATCTCGTGAAGGGAGGGGATCCCCATGCCTGATCCCGATTACCACATACGCAGGCTCGGCTCCGAGGATCCGATGCTCCCTCCGGAGCTCTCGTCGGTACGGGAGCTGTGGGCGTCCGAGGACCCCTACGACCTGGACGGCACCGAGGATGTCTTCGTCGATGCGATGAGGCAGGTCGTCAAGTGGCACGCATCCCGCTGCGCTTTCTATGCGGACTGGCTGTCCAGGAACTCCTTCGATCCGGATACCATCCGTACCATGGACGATGTCCTGCGGATACCGTTCCTCCATGCCAATTTCTACAAGACGCATGTGATCAAATCCCGTCCGGACGACGGGTTCGTCATGACGCTCACCTCCTCCGGGACCACCGGTCAGAAGACGCAGATGTTCTTCGACGAATGGACCCTGAACGCTTCGGACAAGTCCGCGGACATGCAGTTCGACTGGTACGGCCGCATCACGGACGTCCCGAACGATTACATGATGTACTCCTACGAGCCGGCGCCCGGCGTGAACACCGGGACGCTGCGCACCAGGCAGATGATGCGCCGCTACGCCCCGGAGCACGATATGGAGTACGGTCTGAAGTTCAACGGGAGCGGTCACGAGTTCGACCTCTTCGGCAGCATCGAGGCGCTGAAGAGGTTCGAGGCGGACGGACGCCCGGTGAGGATCCTCGGATTCCCCGCGTTCCTCTACTTCACATTGGAGAGGATGAGGGAGATGGGGATGCCCCCGCTGAAGCTGAACAAGGATTCCCTGGTGATGATGGGAGGGGGATGGAAGGGCTTCGTGGACAAGCAGCTGTCCCCGAAGGAGTTCCGCGATTACGTCGAGGACCGTCTGGGTCTCCCGCACACATGCTGCCACGAGTCCTACGGCGCCGTGGAGCACGGTGTCGCATACACCGATTGCGACAACCATCATCTCCATGTGCCGATCTACAGCCGCGTGGTCATACGCGACCCGGTGACATTGGAGCCCGTCGAGGACGGGCGGCCCGGGTTCGTGAACGTGATATCGCCGATCAACACCGGCGTACCGGTCCCTAGCCTGCTGCTCGGGGATCTGGCGATAAAGCATCCCGCAGGCTCCTGCGGATGCGGCAACCCCGCCCCGTGGTTCGAGATACTGGGGAGGGCGGGCACCAGCAGGAACAAGAGCTGCGCCATAGCGGCATCCGAGCTGCTCAGGAGGCGCTGAGATGTCCCATATATGGAGAGGAAGGAAGGTCGATTCCCTCGACGGTCTCCTGGAGAACCTCGACGCGGAGATCGAGGAGACCCTGGCGGAGCCCCTGAGGATATCAGATGTGATGGACGCATGCGCGTCCCTGTCGGAGAAGATCAGGTCCGGGGACGCCGGAGACCTGAGGGAAGCATTGGTGCGCGACGGGTCCAACGATCCGGATCCGATTTTGAACGCCCTCGCCGACGTGATGTCCCGCGAATCGCTCATCAGGAAGCTGATGTCCGAGCTGGGGACGGAGGATCCCTTCGAGATCTCGAGGGTGGATCCGAAGAGGCAGCACTACGAGGGATGGAGCCCCGTGGGGGTGCTCCTGCACATCACCGCAGGAAACTCGCCGATCGTGGCCCCCGTGGCGGCGGTCGAGGGTCTGCTGACCGGCAACATCAACATACTCAAGGTCGCCCGCAACCTCGGGGATTTCGCCACCGAGGTCCTGCTGTACCTGTGCGGGTTCCCCGGCATAGGCGACCGCATCTACATGCTCAGGGTCCCGTCGTCCGACAAGGGGACCATGCAGTTCATGATGGACCGCGCCGACTGCATCAGCGCCTGGGGAGGCGAGGAGGCCATAGCCGCCATCCGCGCCGAGGCGCCCCGCGGTACGCCGGTGGTCGAATGGGGCCACAAGATAAGCTTCGCCTATGTCACCCCATCATGCATCGACATCGGCACGGCCCGCAGGATCGCGAAGAGCGTCTGCAGGAACGAGCAGCAGTCGTGCTCCAGTCCCCAGTGCGTCCTCGTCGATACGGACAGCAGGGAGGAGGTCGACAGGATGGCCTCGCTCCTGGCGCAGGCGTTGGACGAGGCCAGGGAGACCCTCCCGCGCATCGCGCCGGACCGTTCCGAATCGGCCGAGATCACCACCGTCCGCGAACTGCACCGCAGCGACCTCTACTACAACGACGGGGACGTCGTCGAGGATCCGCAGCACA
>CAVDQR010000107.1:0-5186 GCA_963611065.1 Bacteroides ovatus | reverse complement strand
TCTATATTCATCATATGATAGGTGACGGCCTTGACCTCGGACCTGAGCCTGTGCTTGGACCGGTCCAGGGTCTCGCCCCTCGCGGTGCAGAGCACATCATCGCCGTCGAACGACACGTCGAACTCCTTCAGGACGAGGTTGTCCGCATCCTCTATGAAGAGCATCTCGGAGAGGAACGAGTACAACCTGTCCTCGTCGTCGATCCCGGTGACGCGGATCTCGCGGACCTCGCCGGTCCCGACGTTCGACAGGTCGACGGTCTGATCGAACAGCGCGTACGCCGCGTTCCCGAAGCATTCCTCCAGGTTTTCTCCGAACGCCTTGACCATCATGTCGGCCGTGTGGTCGATGAGGATGTACCTCTCCATGCCCGACGCAATCGTCGGCTCGGATAACCAATTTGCGCCCGGTTCTCAGGAATATCGATATTCCTATCGGAATAAAATATCCATTTCCTATGGGAATAAGAGGATTTATATATCCTACTGGTTTACTGGGATTTAGACGAAAATCGGTGATGCACCATGACGAATGCAAACATCCCCAAAGGACCGAACAACGCGCAGAAACAGAGGTTCGAGACCCTCCAGCTCCATGTGGGGCAGGAGCAGCCCGACCCCGCGACCGACTCCAGGGCGGTCCCGATCTACCTGACCACCTCGTACGTCTTCAAGAACTCCCAGCACGCCGCGGACCGCTTCGGCCTCAAGGACGCCGGGAACATCTACGGACGTCTCACCAACAGCACCCAGGACGTCTTCGAGAAGCGCATCGCCGCCCTCGAGGGCGGCACCGCCGCTCTCGCGGTCGCCTCCGGGGCCGCCGCGATCACCTACGCCGTCCTGAACATCGTCAAGGCCGGGGACAACATCGTCTCCTCCAAGACCATCTACGGCGGGACGTACAACCTGTTCGAGCACACCCTCGCCGCCTACGGCATCACCACTAAGTTCGTGGACCCCGAGGATCCCGAGAACTTCGCCAAGGCCATCGACGGGAACACCAAGGCCGTGTTCGTCGAGACCCTCGGCAACCCCAACAGCAACATCGTGGACTTCGAGAGGATCTCCGCCATCGCCCATTCCAACGGGGTGCCCCTGATCGTGGACAACACCTTCGCCACCCCGTACCTCTTCAGGCCCCTGGAGCACGGCGCGGACATCGTGGTCGAGTCGGCCACCAAGTTCATCGGCGGCCACGGGACCGTCCTCGGAGGGGTCATCATCGAGGGCGACGGCTTCGACTGGGGCAACGGCAAGTTCCCCGGACTCTCCGAGCCCGACCCCAGCTACCACGGGATCAGCTTCTGGAAGGCCCTCGGGAACGTGGCCTTCGTCACCAGGATAAGGGCCATCCTGCTCAGGGACACCGGTGCGGCCATATCGCCGGTCACCGCCTTCGTGCTCCTCCAGGGTCTGGAGACCCTGTCCCTGCGCGTCGACAGGCACGTGGAGAACACCCTGAAGGTCATCGACTACCTGAAGAAGAACCCCAAGGTGAAGAGCGTCAGCCACCCGTCCCTGCCGGACCACCCCAGCCACGCCCTGTACGAGAGGTACTTCCCGGACGGCGCCGGATCGATCTTCACCATCGAGGTGAACGGAGGGGAGGAGGAAGCGAAGAGGTTCATCGACAACCTGAAGCTGTTCTCCCTGCTGGCCAACGTCGCCGACGTGAAGTCGCTGGTCATCCACCCCGCGAGCACCACCCACTCCCAGCTGTCGGCTGAGGAGCTGGTCGATCAGGGTATCACCGGATCCACCGTCAGGCTCTCCATCGGGACCGAGCACATCGACGACATCATCGCCGACCTGGACCAGGCCCTCGCCAAGATCTGAACGAAGACCGGGTCCCGCGCTCCGTACCTCCGTGCGCGGGACTCCGGCCAACCCCGAAGGTTTGAAATAAGGACGGAATGATATCCTACTAATCAAATAGGAATTAAGGGGATTACAAAATGACCAACAAGACGATCTATCTGGACAACGCGGCGACGACCAAGGTCCGCAAGGAGGTCCTCGACGCGATGCTCCCCTATTTCATGGAGGAGTACGGCAACCCCGACAGCATCCACGCCATGGGCAAGCCCGGCAGGGAGGCCGTCAAGGTCGCCAGGGCCGCCATCGCGCACGTCATCAACGCCGAGCCCGACGAGATCTACTTCACATCCGGAGGCTCCGAGTCGGACAACTGGGCAATCAAGTCCGCCGTGTTCGGCCCCCACGCCAAGGGGAAGCACGTGATCGTCTCGTCCATCGAGCACCACGCGATCATCAACACCTGCGAGTACCTCGAGAAGATGGGGATCGACGTCACGTTCCTGCCCGTCGACCAGTACGGACTCGTGGACCCCGCGGCCGTGGAAGCCGCCATCCGTCCCGACACGGCCATCATCTCCGTGATGACGGCCAACAACGAGATCGGGACCATCGAGCCCATCCGCGAGATCGGAGCGGTGGCGAGGAAGCACAACGTCCTCTTCCACACCGACGCCGTCCAGGCGTACGGGCAGATAGACATAGACGTCAAGAGGGACAACATCGACCTCCTCAGCGCCAGCGGGCACAAGCTCGGCGGACCGAAGGGGATCGGGTTCCTCTACATCAGGAAGGGCGTCAGGCTCGACCCGCTGATCCACGGCGGGGAGCAGGAGCGCGGCATCCGCGGAGGGACCACCAACGTCCCCGGCGTCGTCGGATTCGGCAAGGCCGCCGAGCTCGCCGAGGCGGACATGAAGGAGCGCGCCGACAGGGAGATCGCCATGAGGGACCACCTCATCGACCGCGTCCTGAAGGAGATCCCCTACTCGCGCCTCAACGGTCATCCGACCCAGAGATTGCCGAGCAACGCGAACTTCAGCTTCGATTTCATCGAGGGCGAGGGGATGCTGATGTCGATGAACATGAACGGCATCTGCGTGTCCACCGGATCCGCGTGCGCGTCCGGTTCCCTGGACCCGTCCCACGTGCTGCTCGCGATCGGTCTGGAGCACCAGACCGCCCACGGATCGCTCAGGTTCTCCATCCCGGCGGACCTGACGATGGAGGACATCGACCACGCGGTCGACGTGCTCAAGGCGACGGTCGAGAGGCTCAGGAGCCTCTCGCCCCTGTATGACGATTTCATAAAGTCTCAGAAGAAGGAGGAATGAGGATGTACGACGGAGTCTACAGCGACAAGGTCATCGACCACTTCACCAACCCCCGCAACGTGGGGGAGATCGAGAACCCCTCCGGGGTCGGGACCGTCGGGAACGCGAAGTGCGGGGACATCATGAGGATCTTCCTGGACATCGACGAGAACGGCATCATACGCGACTGCAAGTTCAAGACCTTCGGGTGCGGAGCGGCGGTCGCGACCAGCAGCATGGCCACGGAGATGGTCAAGGGCAAGAGCGTCGAGGAGGCGCTCCAGCTGACGAACAAGGCCGTCATGGAGGCGTTGGACGGCCTCCCGCAGGTCAAGATCCACTGCTCCCTCCTGGCGGAGGAGGCCGTGCACGCGGCACTGTGGGATTACGCCCAGAAGAACGGATTGGAGATCGAGGGGCTCAAGAAGCCCAAGAAGGATATTTACGATGAGGAGTGAGAGGAAATGGCAATAAGGACGAACGTCACGGAGCTCGTGGGGCACACGCCCCTGCTGGAGCTGACCAAACTGGAGAAGGAGAACGACCTGAAAGCGAAGGTCGTCGTGAAGCTGGAGCTGTTCAACCCGGCCGGAAGCGTCAAGGACAGGATCGCCAAGGGGATGATCGAGGCCGCCGAGAAGGAGGGTCTCCTGAAGGAGGGGTCGGTGATCATCGAGCCCACCTCCGGGAACACCGGCATCGGACTGGCGTCCATCGCCGCCGCCAAGGGCTACAGGATCATCCTGACCATGCCCGAGACCATGAGCGTCGAGCGCAGGAACATCCTGAAGGCCTACGGCGCGGAGCTCGTGCTGACCGACGGGTCCAAAGGCATGAAGGGAGCGATCGAGAAGGCCAAGGAGCTGGCGGAGGCCACCCCCGGGAGCTTCACCCCCGGGCAGTTCATCAACAAGGTCAACCCCCTGGTCCACAGGAGCACCACCGGACCGGAGATCTGGGAGGATTCCGACGGGAACGTCGACATCTTCGTCGCAGGCGTCGGCACCGGCGGCACGCTGACCGGGGTCGGGCAGTTCCTGAAGTCCATGAACCCCAACGTGAAAGTGGTCGCCGTGGAGCCCGACGGCTCCCCCGTGCTGTCCGAGGGACACCCCGGACCCCACAAGATCCAGGGCATCGGCGCCGGGTTCGTCCCGGACGTGCTGGACACCAAGATCTACGACGAGATCGTCAGGGTGAAGGACGAGGACGCCTTCGAGACCGGACGCCAGGTCGCCAGGAAGGAGGGTGTCCTCGTGGGCATCTCCTCCGGAGCGGCGGTCTGGGCGGCGATCCAGCTGGCCAAGAGGCCCGAGAACGCCGGCAAGACCATCGTCGCCCTGCTGGCGGACACCGGCGAGAGGTACCTCTCCTCGCCCATGTTCAACAACCAGTGACAAACACCTACGGGGGCGGCGCCGTCTGCCGGGCGCCGCCTCCGACACCCGCCTCTGGCGGTTTTTTTATAACCAATTGATTGCTTTACAATCAATATGGTCGGAAAGGTCACCCGCATTTCGATCGAGGGATTCAGGTCGATCAGGGACTCTTCCGTGGAGCTCGGCGACATCAACGTGTTGATTGGTCCGAACGGAATCGGGAAATCGAACTTCCTGTCGGTGTTCCCTTTCATCCGGGATGTGATATCAGGGAGAGTGCATCGGTCCGGATACGATGCATCATCTCTGTTCTACAACGGTTCCGAAGCGACAGGCAGACTGTCGGTGACCGTGGAATTCGGAGATGAGGCCTATAGCTTCTCATTGGAGATGGGTGAGGGCGGTCGCGTTCATACCTCGGAGGAGGATCGTCCCGGGGTTGATGCCATCGACAGCATGGGTTCATGGCGCGTGTACAACTTCAACGACATGTCCGATGACGCACCGGTCCGGAATGTGTGCAGAGTCGGGGACAACTCCCGGCTCAATCATGACGCGGGGAATCTCGCGGCGTTCCTTCTGAGGTTGAAGTCGGAATATCCCGAGCACTATTTCCGCATCGTATCCACGGTTGGGATGGTCATTCCCTTCTTCGAGGATTTCGTACTGATCCCGGA
>CAVDQR010000106.1:0-5245 GCA_963611065.1 Bacteroides ovatus | reverse complement strand
GGACACCGTTGGAATTCCTACGACTCGTAGATTTTAATAGCCTGTTACATGTTCATGATTCTTGATTACAATATTGCGAACACAAATGACCTTGGAATTCAACAACATAAAATGAGACACCGTCAGAAAACGATGCTCCGACCACAAAAATCGACGAAAACAAGGTGGGCCCGAGGGAACCCCCGGACCCGTTTGGAATCACATCGGGACGAACTTGTACCCGTAGTGGATGACGCCGTCGTGACCGTCGGCGTCCAGCTTGCGCAGCACCGCCCTGACGGGCATGCCGATCTCGATGTTCTCCGGATCGACATCCACCAGCTGCGCCTCGATCATCACGCCGTCGTCGGTCTCGACCATCGCCACGGCGTACGGCTTCTGCAGGTTGTTGCAATCGGGCGCCTCATGGATGATCGAGAAGGTGAACACCTTGCCGGTGGTCGACACCTTGTACTCGACCATCTTGCCGATGCCGGCCCTGCGGCACGTGGGGCAGAACGGCCTCGCCGGGAAGTAGATCCTCCCGCAGTTCTCGCACTTCGTCCCCTTGAGGTTGTACCTTCCGGGGATCTCCCTCCATTCCCTCGCGACGGATGACATCAGATCGCCTCCAGGATAGCGACGGTCGCGGCCGAACCGATACCGCCGGTGTTCTGCGCCAGCCCGTACCTCGGGTCCTTGATCTGGCGCTTGTCCGCTCTCCCCCTCATCTGGTCCGCGATCTCCGCGACCTGCGCCACGCCGGTGGCGCCGATGGGGTGTCCTCTCGCTTTGAGTCCGCCGGAGGTGTTGATGGCGATCTTCCCTCCGAGCATGCACTGGCCGTCGAGGACGGCCTTGCCGGCTTCGCCCTTCGGGAAGAAGCCCAGGTCCTGCAGCGCCATGATTCCGGACACGGTGAAGTTGTCGTGGACCTCCGCGACCTGGATGTCCTTCGCTTCGATGCCGGCGATCTGGTACGCCTTCTTCGCCGCTTCCACGGTCGCCTTGTACGAGGTGATCTCCTTGCCCCTTCCGAAGAGGGCCAGGGTGTCGCTCGCCTGCGTCACCGCGGACACCTTGGCGTACGAGTCGGTGTGCTCCTTGGCCTTGTCCAGAGGGCACAGCACCAATGCTGCAGCCCCATCCGAGATGGGGGCGCAGTCGAACATGCCCAGAGGCTCGGCGACCGGGCCGGACCTCAGAACGGTGTCGAGCTTGATCTCCTTCCTGAACTGCGCGTTCGGGTTGAGCGCGCCGTGGTAGTGGCTCAGCACCGCGAAGGAAGCGATCTCCTCGCGTGTCGCGATGCCGTCGTGGATCATCCTGCGCGCGATCATCGCGTGCAGTCCGGCGAAGGTCACACCCATACCGGCCTCCCACTCCGCATCCGCCGTCGCATCCAGGACCGAGTTGATCGAGGGATCGTCGAGATCCGTCATCTTCTCCGCTCCTCCGACCACGACGTAGTCGCTTATCCCGGAAGCGACGTCCATGTACGCCTGTCTGAACGCCACTCCTCCGGACGCTCCTCCCGCCTCCACCCTGACGGTGGGGACGTGCCTGCTCGCCATCCCGGTGTAGTCGGCGATCAGAGCGTCGATGTGCTGCTGGTTGATGAAGCGTCCCGCGGACATGTTGCCGATGTACATCGCATCGATCTCGTCCCCGGCGAGGTTCGCGTCCTCGATCGCTTTCATCCCCGCTTCGATCCCGAGGGACCTGAACGACTTGTTCCAGAGCTCTCCGAACTTGGTGACTCCCGTACCGATAACTGCTACTTCCCTCATGAGATCACCCCATCACGATCTTGCCCTTGAACTTCGCATACCTTCCGTAGTCGAGGTACACGGGGTCGGCCATGATCTTCTCCAGCACCGGGGCGTTGCCCCTCTTGTAATCCTTTATGGCGTCGGTCACGGTGATGTCGAACGCGTCGCTGCCGGCTCCGGATCCGTACGATGTCACGAATATCCTGTCGCCGGGCTCGGCGTGGTCCAGGACGTTCGCCAATCCCAGCGGGACGGCTCCGCTGTACGTGTTCCCGATCTCCGGCGTCAGCAGACCGTACTGGATCTGCTCGGGCGTGAATCCGAGCTGCGCAGCGACCCTGGTGGGGAACTTGCCGTTGGGCTGGTGGAACACCGCGTACTTGTAGTCCTCGGGCTTGGTGCCCATCGCTTCGAGCATCATCTTCGCCGCGGAGGTGATGTGCCTGAAGTAGGCGGGCTCCCCGGTGAACCTCCCTCCGTGGAGCGGGTAGGGCTGACCCTCCCTCCTCCAGAAGTCGGGGGTGTCCGTGGTGAACGACAGAGTCTTGTTGATCTTCGCGATGATGTTCTCGCTCCCGATCAGGTACGCGGCGCCTCCGGCGGATGCCGAATACTCCAGAGCATCCCCGGGGGCTCCCTGGGAGGTGTCCGATCCGATGGCGACACCGTACTTCACCATCCCGGCCCCGACGAGACCCATGCAAGCCTGTATCCCGGCGGTTCCCGCTTTACAAGCGAATTCCATGTCCGCCGCCGTCATCGCCGGCGTGGCCTCGATGGCCTCGGCCACGATGGTCGCCGTCGGCTTCACGGCGTACGGGTGCGATTCCGATCCGACGTAGATGGCCCCGATGTCCTTCGGGTCCACCTCGGGCACGCGGGCCATCATGTACCTCGCGGCCTCCGTCGCAATGGTAACGACATCCTCATCCGGCGAAGGCACGGACTTCTGGTTGATCATCAACCCCTTGCCCATGGCCTTCCCGTCGACTCCCCAGATCCTCCCGATCTCCTCGGGTTTGATCCTGTACCTGGGCACGTATGCGCCGTAGCTCACGATCCCTACTTCCATCATATCCCCTCTCTGAGTGCTTCCATCCTCTTCACGAACTCCTCGACCTCCAGGTCCGTGGTGACCAGCGGGATCCCTTCCAGCCTCGCCAGCTTGACGGCGAGCGGGTCGATCTTCTCCGGTCTGATGTACACGACCATGGCGGGCGTCAGCGGATGAGCGCGGACCGCGATCATCGGCGAGCGCCCGAAGTGGACGTTCGTGAACACGAGCGCCCTCTCGGTGTTGGACCCGTATATCTTCAGGTAATCCTCGGAACCCAGACTCAAAATGGCCTTGATCGAATCCACGACGGTATAACCGAAGATCGATTTCGCCAATACCCTGTCCGGATTCAGATTGCGTCCGTCGACCGCCTCGATGAACCTGTCCACCGGTATGCCACCGGCGAACTCCTCCATCGAAATGATGCAATCGAGCTTGTACTCGGGATTGTACCTGGATATCACGGGAGATCCGTTCTGGATGTCGAGTTCTATGAAGGCTTCGATCATCTTCCTGACGACGTTGACCCCCGGAGATTTCCTTCTCCCGGACTCGTAGTCGCTGACCACGGAATGGGAGACGCCCATGGCCTCCGCCAGCTGGTGCTGGGACAGGCCGAACTCCTCCCTCCATTTGCGTATGGTCTTGCCGGGGTCGGGGGAGAGCGCGATCTCCCCTGCGATCTTCTGCTTGAACTCGTCCACCATTCTGTCGAGGGTAGTCGAGGACGGTATATAACCGTGTCGTATAGCGTACTCGGCGATTGCCGTACACCTTTCCTCGGAGGGAGTCTTCCAGGGTCTCGGCGACGGTGCGCAGCACCTTCAACCTCCCGTACTTCTTGTCCTCGGATTCCACCACGATCCAGGGGGCCCAGGGGGTGTTGGTGGAGGATATCATCCTGTTGACGTACTCCTGGTACGTGTCCCACTTCTCCCTGTTGCGCCAGTCCTCGTCGGTGATCTTCCACTGCTTGTACGGATTGTCCCTGCGGGCCTCGAATCTCGCGAGCTGCTCCTCGGAGCTGATCTCCATCCAGAACTTGATCACGATGCCGCCGGAATCGACTATCTGTCTCTCGAACCCGTTGATCTCATCCGCCGAACGCTGATACTCCTCGTCCGAGCAGAATCCCTCGATGGGCTCGACCATCATCCTGCCGTACCAGGACCTGTCGTATATGGTGACGTGGCCGGCCTTCGGCATGCTGTCGGCGAACCTCCACAGGTAGGTGTGGAGCTTCTCGTCCATGACCGGGGCGGCCACGGGTCTGACGTAGTATCCGCGGGGGCTCATGGAACGGACGAGACGCTTGATGCTGCCTCCCTTCCCGGCCGCGTCCCATCCCTCGAACACCAGCACCAGGGACCTTCCGGACGCCGCGAGCTTCGCCTGGGCGTCCGCGACCCTCTCCGACAATGCCTCCAATTCCCCCTTGTAGCTCCTCGCTTCGAGGGACAGGTCGGCGGTCTCCCTCGGATTGGGGTAGATCTCCTTTATCCGACAGGGATCGTGCGGGATACCGATGTCCATCGCGTGCCTCACGCGGGAGACGAACGTCCTGACGACGGTCGCCATCGTCGTATCGATGTCCGTCACATCCACTATGTCCCATGGCGAGTGCACCGTGCTCGTCTTGGCTATCAGGGGCATGACCAGCTTGTCCTTCCACTTCTTCGGGTCGATGTGGTCGTCCGTCAGGAAGGTTCCGGCGCGGGCGCGCTTGGAGCCGAACTCCTTCGCCAGCTTCTCCAGCGCATCGTCGGACATGTTCAGGTAGAACTTGACCAGGATGACCCCGTTGTCGGCGAAGTACCTCTCCAGGACCATGGCCGTCTCGATGTGGCCGTTCAGCTCCTCCTTCTCGGCTATCGCCACCAGGCGGGAGTACCAGGAGCGGTCGTAGATGCCGATGACGCCTTTCGCGGGCTCGCGGGATATGTACCTGATCATCTCCCTCGGACTGTCGATCCTCTCCGGGACGAAATGCGAGTAGAACAGCCCGCGGGGCTCCAGGAGGTTCATGAACTCGTTGATCACGCGGCCCATGACGCGGCCGCTCCTGCCCTCGAAGATCACGAGGACCTGTTTACCCTCGTCCACGATCCTGCGCTGCAGGAGGGTGAGCTGATGCTCGAGTTCGTCGGAGACCGATGATGCCATGAGGGGCGGAACGACTCCGGCGTTTATCCAGCTTTCCGATGCATCGGTTTCGGGCTCGATTGTGAGGAACAGCTTCACTGCTTCCTCCGGATCCTTGATGAGGTGCGACATATGGTCCTCACGGCCCTTGATCGGCCCGCGACGGTCGGCTTCGTCGAAGGCCGCGATCAGCTGTTCCACTTCCTCCCGGGTTGTCAGCTCGAGATTCTGGAAAGAGGTCAGGATAACCACGTTTCACCTCGCTACACATCTGTATATCGGTGTGGCATATAAA
>CAVDQR010000105.1:0-5282 GCA_963611065.1 Bacteroides ovatus | reverse complement strand
CGACTCGCCGTATGCGCTAGTCACAGTCACGGTATACAACGATGAGGATGTGACCTTGACAATCAATGTAACGGACGGAACCACGTCGTACTATAACCAGAAGACTCTAGAATCTGGCTACTATTACTACAGCTACAACTACACAGTGGTGAAGCTCGACGGAAATACCCAAACCGTCACGATTACGGCCACGGGAACCTCGGCCTCTGGGAAACAATACACCGACAGCGAGACCCTGACCCTCCAAAATGGAGAGGAATACAAGGTCGTCCTGAGACTCTAAACCCGTTACGTGCATGGGGAGCAGACCGGTCCGCCTCCCCGGCACGGCCTGCGGTCGGCCCAGATACCGACCGCCGCACCTTCTGATACGGACGCACCGCAACCGGTCCCCGTGAAACACGGGACCCGACGCACACATCAACACAAAGATGCTACAATCTCTTATCTACACGCGAACCATACACGAGGAAAGGTAGAGAAGGATGGCGTTCAAGCTATTCAAGAACGGAGACGAGCTCTACGAAGACAGCAAGGAGCTCATCAAAAGAGGGGAATTCGCGAAAGCTCGCAGCAGCCTCGTGAAATCCATCGAGAAGGACGGGGGAATCGACGATGTCGCGGCGGTCCAGATCGCCTTGATCGACCTCAGCGGCAGACTCGCCGACGTCAGGTCGTACCAGAACCTGCTGGACTCCCTGAACAAGCTGACCTCGGCATCCACCGTGGAGTTCGGATTGGACAACATCGACGTGGAGGCTCTGAAGGCGGAGTGTGCCCTCACGATCAGGAAGATGCAGCTGCTCTCCACGAGCGGGGACAGCAGCGCCCTGATGGAGAAGGGGGAGAAGCTGGAGAAACTGGCCCAGGACTATCAGGCCACCATCGGATCCAATAGCCTGATCGTGCTCAGTCTGTTCAAGAAGGACACCTCGGTCACCGGGAACACGGAGTTCTTCAACCTCATGGCCGTGGCCTACGAGACGAAAGCCGATGCGGTGGTGTTCGATAAACCGGCCCAGGCCGCCGAATACCAGCAGATCGCAGCGGGATACAGACAGCAGAACGGGCAGTCCACCGAGGAGAACATGCGCAAGGTCAGGTCCTACTCCCTGACGTGCACGTGCTGGATCTGCGGGAGGATCGCGACAGGGGAGGGGATCCATTTCTTCACCGCTCCCGCCGACGTGTCGCCCGGCCTGGAGGACAAGGCCATGACGGCCGCCAAGACCAGGGAGGATTCCAAGCACATCTACATCTGTCGCGCATGCTACACCGCGATCTCGAACCGCTCGGACGAGATCTCCAAGGGATACTACGACCAGGCCATGATGCAGATGCAGGCCATGGAGGCCAGACTCCAGGCCGAGATAGCGGCGCTCCAGAGTCAGATCGCCTTCGCCAGAATAGGAAACAGGTAAAATGGACGAGATGGCAGAGCTGCGCTGCAAGTACTGCGGCGCACCGTTGGACCGCAAGGACATCGAATCCGATAGCCCTTACGTCACGTGTCCCAGCTGCGGGACGACCCAGCAGCGCCTGGACGCGAAGAAGTACATGGAGCAGATGATGGGGCAGATCCAGAGCTGGATCGCCAGGACCATCCCCGGCGGGTTCAGCCTGAGCCAGACGGAGAACGTCGACCCCATCGCGAGGCACAGCATCTTCATAAACAGCGTCAAGCCCAGCGTGGACGTGGAGATCAACGAGTACAGGTTCGCCCTGAACAACGTCATCTCCCACCCGCTGATCGTTCTCCCGTTCAGCAAAGGGGAGCCGGTCAAGGCGTCGCACACGTCGACGCAGGCGTTCGAGTTCGATGCGAAGCTGAAGAGCGTCTCGCCCCTGGCCGTGGATGACGACAGCAAAACGTCGATCAGGACCGGGGAGGGGCTGGCGAACGCGTACGCGCTCATCATCAACAATTCCAAACTCCTCTCGGACACCACCCCCGGAAGGTTCGCGCTCATGGCGAACAACTTCAAGGAGTCCGCTGAGGCGATGAAGGGAGCCAAAGGATACGAGTGCATGGCCACAAGGCTCACGGGTCTGGCGGACATCTGCTCCGCATCGGACATGGTGCTGAACGGCGATGCGCTGGGATGCTCCGCGAAGGCGGAGGAGGCCATCGCGAAGCTGGAGCAGGCCAAGAAGGAGCTGCTGTTGAATCCCAAACTCGCCATGACACTGAGAGCAGTGGATCTGGAGATAGAGCAGAGCAGGACCCTCAAGAACGTCGCCGACATGGTCAACACCGGCATGTCCAAGGACCCGCTGAAGGTGCTGAACACCATCACCGGGATCTCCGCGATCAAATACCCGAGCAATCCCCAATGGAACGCGCTCCTGAGCAAGGACGAGAGGGACTACGAGCTGTTCGGCTACGTGAAGGACGTCGTGGCGGCGAAGAACGGGGGAACGCTCCCGATCTGCACCGGCGGAGGGGACACCCTGTACCCGTTCTGGGACGTGGACCTCCAGTACAGCTTCACCACGGGCACCCTGTTCTCCAAGAAATCGGTGGTCGTGTCCGAGGACCTCCTGGTCCCCGCCACGTTCCCCATCAGCGGAGAAGCGCTGTCCAACCCGAGGAGCGGATTGACCGATATCTTCGGAGCAGCTCCCGAAAGCTCCATAATGAATAAGCTCAAGGGAGAGGAGAGCAGCATCAGCGGAGGCGCGGGGATCGGGAAGCTCGCGGAATCCGCGGCGGAGAACGCGCCGGGATCCAGGACCGTGATCCTACCGCTGTGCACCAAGACGGAGGCGGAGAAGCTGGTCGGGATGTACCTGACCCAGTGCTCCCAATCCCACTCGAAACTGAAACTGAGCAAACCCAGCGTCAAGAGGCTGATCTACGTGCCCTGCAGCATGGCCGGGGGGATGTCCTTCCCGGAGGCGCTCAGAGGGCTGGAGCCCGCCTGCGTGCGCGCGATCGACCAGAATCAACTGATCAAACTCTGAAGGGATGGAAATGACAGAGGAAAAAGGACTGAACCCCAGGACCTGGAGCGCCATCGCGCTCGGGGCGCTCCTGATATCCATAGCATTGGGACTGATCCTGTACTGGGCCACAGGGGACCTGCTGAACGCCTTCGGGGCGATCCTGCTGGTCTTCGGAGCCTACATGGCCGCGACCAGCGGACTCCGCAACGGCAGGGAGGACAGCTTCGGACCCTCGGATTCGGACGCCGCCATGGCCGGGGGCATCGTGCTCGCCGGAGTGGGTGTCACCTGCTTCGCCTGGAGCTTCAGCGGCAGCGTGGCGCTGACCGCCGCGGTGCTCATCATAATCGTCGCCGTCGTCGGAATGACGATGGCCATCAAGAACAGGAACGTGCGAAGATGACCGTCGACGAGACAATCGGACAGAAGATGAAGAAGGACCTCTCCCTGACGGAGAGGATCAACCTCTACATCCCCGGATACAGGGGATACAGGGAGAAGAACCTCCGCAGGGAGGAGGACAGGGCGGTCAGGAACGAGGTCGCCAAGGCCATCCAGGGCGCGAAGACGGACCTCGCGTCCGTGCAGAGGGAGCTGGTCTCCCAGCCGGACCTGATGATGGACGTCGAGCGCCTCAGGACCAAGGTCGACAGGTACGACGTCATGGTCAGGAAGGCGGTCAACGGATACTCGTCCTTCCACACCGCCGTGAAGATAACGGAAGCGGACCTCGATGCGCTGGTGAAATGGGATGCGCAGCTGATCGATGACATCGAACTGATGAGGGAGGCGTGCTCGGACCTGCTGAAGAGCGTCGACCTCGGAGCGGACACCAAGGCGGAGATACGCAACCTCGAGAGGGGCGTGGATTCGATGATAGAAGCGTACAATCAGAGGGAGTCGGTCATGAGAGGATTCGCCGGCTCGGAGGAGTGATACCATGGGAAAGAGCAATGTGGTGTTCTGGGAGAACCAGGGCCCCGACGACATAATCTACGCGTACGAGCACGACGACCTGAGGACGCTGACATCCGTCACCGTCCCGGAGCACGCCGTGGCCGTGTTCGTGAGGGACGGTCAGCTCACCGGCGTCCTCCAGCCCGGAAGGCACATGATCACATCGTCCAACATCCCCTGGCTGACCAAGCTGTACAACATCGCCCTGGGATACAAGGAGACGCCGTTCAAGGTGCAGATCATCTTCATCTCGCTGAAGATGTTCAACGGGAAGTGGGGCATCCGCGCCATGATCAAGGCGGCGCAGGGATACGACGTCCCGATCACCCTGATGTCCAACGGGGACTACCAGTTCAGGATCAACGACGTGCCCGTGTTCTTCACGCAGGTGCTCGGAGGACTGAAATCCTACACCACCGGCGACGTCAACGCTTTCATGAAAGCGTTCATCAACGAGCAGGTCACCCAGCAGCTGACGAAGCAGTACTACATGGACGTCTACGGCAACCTGGAGAAGGCGTCCACCACCACGAAGGTGCTGGTGGAGCAGTACTTCCAGCAGAGGGGGATCGAGCTCCTCTCGCTCAAGATCGCGGAGGTGCGCACCACAGATGAGGACCAGAAGAAGATCTTCGAGTACCTCCAGTTCAGCAGCGCCAACGGAGAGGCGTTCAAGAGGTACGAGGTCATGGACAGGATGGCCGACGCCATCGGCAACTCCCAGGGAGGGGCTGCGATGGGTACCGGCATGCTCCTGTTCCCGCAGATGTACCAGCAGCTGCAGCAGCAGCCCCTCTACGGGGTCCAGGCGCAGCAGCAGGCCGCGCAGGCCCAACAGCAGGCGCCGAAGGTCCTGTGCCCGTACTGCGGGTCCCCCAACGACTACCCGTACAAGTTCTGCAACAACTGCGGGAAGCCCTCGCCCCAGGCGCAGCCGCAACCGCAGCCTCAGCCCCAGCCGGCCGGCGGGGCCGCCCCGTCGTTCAACAACTGCCCCTACTGCGGACAGAACATCAGCGGTCTCCCGAAGACCCCCAAGTTCTGCCCGTACTGCTCCGAGCAGCTGTACTGAACCTCCTTACCCGGCCTCCGGGCCGGGATCCCTTCTCGATCTTTAGCTGAATGGATCTCCGGAGATCTGCAGACGGGCATTCCTGAAATCTCAGAAAATTTGCAACGATGCCTACGGTTCATAATGCTGGGTCATCCAAAATCACTTGTTGATATCACTCTAACATTGATGAGTGTATTTACCAACTATGAGAAAATAATTTTCTCAAAAATATTTTGGGAAATTTATTTTCCCAAACGATACAGATATATCCTACGAGACCGCTCCCCAATCATGGTCTTCGTCGGCAGAGAACGCGAATTGGAGA
>CAVDQR010000104.1:0-5290 GCA_963611065.1 Bacteroides ovatus | reverse complement strand
GCTCGTAGTCGGCACCGCCCTTCATGTCGCGGTACTCGTTGGTCTTGAAGTCGGATGTGCGGAGGGTGATCGGCCTGGGGTAGAACGCCCTGCAGACCTTCGAGATGCCCTCTGCGAGCTTGTCGACGAGCTCGTCGGCCCTGCCGTCCTCGATGACCGCGCAGGGGTGCTCCCCGATGTAGTTGGTGAACAGGAACTCGCTGCGCATCAGTCCGACCCCGTCGCACTGGAGCTTGGCGACCTCCTCGGCCTTGGCGGGCATGGACATGTTGACCATGACCTTGGTGCCGGTGATCGGCACGTACTCGGCGCAGACGCCGCAGGCGGCCCCGGAGGACTCGTCCTGCTGCGGGGAGGCCTTCTTGAGGGCTCCCTTGTAGACGGTCCCGGTGGTCCCGTCCACGGTCACTTCCATGCCATCCTTCAGGATCTCGGTGGCGTTGCCGGTACCGACGACGCACGGCGTCCCCAGCTCCCTGGAGATGATCGCGGCGTGGCAGGTCATGCCGCCCTCGTCGGTCACGATCCCGGCGGCCCTGCTCATGGCGGGGACCATGTCGGGCATGGTCATCTTGGTGACCAGGACGTCGCCCTCCTTGATGGTGTCGAGGCTCATGTTGATGTCGTAGATGACGACCTTGCCGGTCGCGAGACCCGGGCTCGCTCCGAGACCGCTGGTCAGGATGTCCTCGCTGGACACCGCGTTCCCGACGGACTCGTTGGTCGCGGAGTTGCCGGTGGCGGTGATGGGCCTGGCCTGCACGATGTAGACCTTGTCGTCCTCGATGCACCACTCCATGTCCATGGGCTTCTCGTAGTGGATCTCGATCTGCCTCCCGATCTCGGCGATCTCCTGGACCTTGCTGTCGGCGATCTTCTGCGCCTTCACCATGGCCTTGGGCATGTTCTCCTTCTCGACACCGCCGTTCTTGCCGCGGATGTACTTCCAGGTCTGGGTGGAGATCCTCCTCTTGATGATCTCCATCTTCTGCTTGTCGACCACGTAGGTGTCCGGGGTGACCTCGCCTCCGACGATGGCCTCGCCCAGTCCGTAGCCTCCCTCGATGACGATCTGCTTGGCCCCGCTGTTGGGGTCCACGGTGAACATGATCCCGGAGAACTCGGAGTTGACCATCCTCTGGACGACCACGGCGAGCTTGACGTCGCTGTGGGAGTAGCCCTGCTTCTCGCGGTAGGCGATGGCCCTGGCGGTGAAGAGGGACGACCAGCACTTCCTGATCTTGTCGAAGAGGTCCTCCTCGTCCTTCACGTTGAGGTAGGTCTCCTGCTGACCGGCGAAGCTGGCGTCCGGGAGGTCCTCCGCGGTGGCGCTGGACCTGACCGCGACGAATCCGACCTTGCCCTTGGGGACCAGGAGCCTGTACCTCGAGGAGATGTCCTTCATGAGGTCCTTGGGTATGGGGCAGGTCTCGAAGATCTCCCTGATCTCGGCGGAGGCCTTGGCGAGGCTGTCGTCCGAGCTCCTGTCGATCTCGGCGAGCTTCTCCTCCACCTTGGGCATGAGCTTCCCGCTCGTGACGAAGTAGTCGTAGGATTCCGTAGTGAGGACGAACGCCTCGGGAACGGGGAAACCGGCATTGGTAAGCTCGCCCAGGTTGGCGCCCTTCCCTCCGACTATCGGTATATCGTCGACGTGCAGTTCGTTAACATCCACAATTTTTCTGTCCATTGGGAACTCCCCGTGTCCTGCAAGTGGTTTTCTCGGCATCGGATGCCGTACCTGTTTCTCCGAATCCCTTTGCCTTCTAAATGATTTCCGTCCTACCGAGGGGAGGTCGGCGGTAGCCAGCATGCGCGGGACGTCGACTGTCGTGTGCGCTGGCCGTGCGAATCGCAGGAATATCTACGATATTCGTATTTTATCTACGAATTATCTCGATAAATCGATGGATTCCTTCTCCAACCGTCAATCGGGCCATCGGTTAGGACGAAGACTTTAAAAGAAAGCGCCCATACGGAACCCAAAGTGGTACCAATGCACATGGAACTATGTTGGCACGGCAGGGGAGGGCAGGGTCTCGTCACGGCGAACGAGATCCTCGCCGAGACCGCCATTGCCTCAGGCAAGTACGTCAAGGCGTTCCCCGAATTCGGACCGGAGAGGATGGGAGCCCCGATCAGGGGTTTCACCAGGATCTCCGACGAGCCCATCAGGGTCCACAGCCAGGTGTACGAGCCCGACGTGGTCGTCATCATGGACGGGACCCTCGTCGGGAAAGTCGACGTCACCCGCGGGATCAAGAAGGATTCCATCGTGGTGGCCAACTATTCCGGATCCCCGAGCGAGCTCCAGGCCGCCCTGGGGACCGAGGTCGAGTGCCACACGCTCGACGCCAACAGGATCGCCATCGACGAGATCGGCAAGCCCATGGTCAACACGGTCATGCTCGGCGCTCTCGTCAAGTCGGCCGACCTGGTGCCCTACGACATGCTCGAGGACCAGATCACCACGAAATTCACCGGCAAGCTGGCCGACAAGGTGATCGTCAAGAACCTCTCCGCGCTCAAGAGAGGATACAACGAGGTGCAGTGACATGGCAATGGCAAACATCAAGGACCTGGTCGTCGGCGGGAGGATCATCAAGCCCGGTTCCTCCGAGAACTTCGCCACCGGCGACTGGAGGAGCTACGTCCCGGTCGTGGACCAGGACAAGTGCATAGACTGCTACACCTGCTGGATCTACTGCCCCGACAACAGTATCGTGTTCAGGGACGACAAGATGTCCGGCATCAAGATGAGCCACTGCAAGGGATGCGGGATCTGCGCCCGCGTCTGCCCGAAGGGGGCCATCACGATGAAGGAGGAGTGAAAATGGCACACGACATCGCAATCAACGGAGACAACGCGGTCGCACTCGCATGGAAGCAGATCGACCCGGACGTGTGCGCGGCATACCCGATCACGCCCCAGACCATCATCGTCGAGAAGTTCGCCGAGTACGTGGCGAACGGGGAGGTCACCACCGAGTTCGTGTGCGTCGAGTCCGAGCACTCCGCCCTGACCCTGTGCACCTCGTCCTGCTCCGCCGGAGCCAGGACCTTCACCGCCACCGCCTCCCAGGGACTGGCGTACATGTGGGAGATGCTCCCCATCACCGCCGCCATGCGCGTCCCGCTCATCATGGCCGTGGCCAACAGGGCCATCAGCGGTCCGATCAACATCAACAACGACCACGGGGACGCCATGTCCGCCCGCGACACGGGATGGATCCAGCTGTTCTCCGAGAACGTCCAGCAGGCCTACGACAACTCGATCATCGCGCCCCGCATCGCGGAGCACCACGACGTCCAGCTGCCGTGCATCGTGAACCTGGACGGTTTCATCCTGACCCACGCCATCGAGAGGATGTCGATGCTCGACACCGCCGACGTCAAGGCTTTCGTCGGCGAGTTCGAGCCCCTGTACCCCCTGCTCGATGTCAAGCACCCCGTCTCCCACGGTAACATGGACGGTCCGGACTTCTACTACCCGCACAAGGTCCAGTCCGAGCTCGCCATGAAGGAGGCCCTGAAGGTCGCCGAGGAGGTCTTCGCGGACTTCGCCAAGCTGACCGGCAGGGAGTACCACCTGGTCGACGAGTACAGGTGCGACGATGCCGAGTTTGTTGCGGTCATCCTGGGTTCCTCCTACGGCACCATGAAGGAGACCGTCGACGAGCTGAGGGAGAAGGGCATCAAGGTCGGATGCTGCATGCCCCATGTCTACAGGCCCTGGCCCGAGGAGGCCCTCGCGAAGGTCCTCAAGGGCAAGAAGGCCGTCGCCGTGTTCGACAAGCACCTGAGCATCGGAGCCTACGGCCCGATGTTCCCCGAGGTCGTCACGGCAGCCTCGATCAACCCGGAGATGCCGAAGATGTACAACGTGATCTACGGACTCGGAGGCGCCGACGCCACGGTGTCCGGTTTCAAGAAGACTATGGAGGCGGTCGCCTCCGGAGAGGCCCAGCGCCTCACCTATCTGGGGGTGAAGATATGACCTCCCTGTCGCTCAAGGAGCTCAACAAGCTGCCCGTCAGGCTCGCCAGCGGTCACAGGCTCTGCGCCGGATGCGCGGAGTCGATCATCGCCAAGCAGATCCTCATGGGAACGTCCGACGAGATCGCCGTGTCCCTGTCCACCGGATGCATCGAGGTCTCCACCACCGTGTTCCCGTACACGTCCTGGAACACCCCGTACATCCACACCGCGTTCGGGAACGGTGCGGCCACCTGCGCCGGTCTCGAGACCGCGTACAACGCCCTGAAGAAGAAGGGCAAGATCCAGGAGGAGATCAAGTTCGTGAACTTCGCCGGAGACGGAGCCACCTACGACATCGGACTCCAGGCCCTGTCCGGAGCGATGGAGAGGGGGCACAACATGATGTACGTCTGTCTCAACAACGAGGCGTACATGAACACCGGTATCCAGAGGTCCTCCGCGACCACCCTCGGAGCATCCACCACCACCTCCTGGGCGGGAACCGTCCAGGCCGGTAAGAAGGAGAACTCCAAGGACATGACCGCGGTCATGGTCGCCCACAACATCCCCTACGTCGCCCAGGTCTCCCCCCACAACTGGAGGGACACCGTCACCAAGGCCTCCAAGGGATTCGAGGCGAACGGCCCCGCGTTCATCAACGCCATCTCCCCGTGCCCGAGGGGATGGAGGTTCCCGTCCGACAGGACCATCGAGATGGCCAAGCTGGCCGTCGAGACCTGCGTCTGGCCCCTGTTCGAGGTCGTCGACGGCGAGTACACCCTCACCGCCGAGAGCGCCAGGATCGCGGACGGCAAGACCGAGAAGAAGCCCGTCATCGACTGGCTCTCCTCCCAGGGGAGGTTCAAGCACCTCATGCAGGAGAAGTGGGAGCCGGTCGTCGAGGCCTACCAGGCCGAGGTCGACAGGCGCTGGAACAAGCTCATCAAGCTGTCCCAGCTCTGAATTTCAAACAGGGGCTTCGGCCCCTCATTAATATCGATATTCGGGGTTCGAACCCAGTTGTTCTAAAGTTGTTCTGCGGTCGGGCCGTCCGGTCCGTTCGGTATCGTCGTCTCCAGAGTCATCTCTCTTCTCGATGTATGGCGCCATGAGTTCCTGGAGGAACTTATCGGTGGCCCACTTGAAGTTGAGCTTTCCGGTGCAGTGGTACGTGTACTTCTCCGGGTTGGCGCACATCCTCTCTATGGCAGCCGCCTTCTCGGGCGTGTCGATGACCAAGTCCTCGTAGAACGATTGGGTTGCCATTTCGATGACCTCTTGCGTTCGCATCATCGGAGTCGTTGATAACGTT
>CAVDQR010000103.1:0-5398 GCA_963611065.1 Bacteroides ovatus | reverse complement strand
GCATCGAGGTCCCCCGTCCCCGTTTTAACCCCACTCCGCGATTACTCATCAGAGGATTCAGAATGACCGCGAAGGAAGCACTCATGAAGGCCGCATCGGGCATGGACAAATCGGACCTGGTCGCAGCCATAGGGACGCTCACGGACATCGCGGGCCCGGCGAAGGTCGACGAGGCCCTGAGGACGACCATGCGCACCCTCGTGAACCCGGAATCCGTGGCAAAGGACCTCGCCGAGGTCCTGGACGTCGATCCGATGGAGTACTCCGACACGTACATCGACGACCCCGACTCGTTCATATACGAGGCGGAGGAGGGCGATTTCACCCTCAAGGGGGTCTCCATGTGGGCCATCGACATCGTCCTGGACCCGCTGACGAGACGCCTCTCCGCCATGGCCGAGATGGGCATGAAGGAGGAGGTCGACGCCTGCGTCGCCACGGCCGCGGAGGCCCTGAGGAACGGGGACTACGGCATCGTCGCCGAATCCGGAGGATACGCCGGAGAGATGGCGGACGCCCTCGAGAAGAACAACGCCGACGGCACCCTGTCGTACATGTGCGACGTCTACGACGAGGACCTCTGGGACGACGAGGAAGAGGAAGATTACCGACGTCGTACACTTTTTCAACGATGCGGGGATAGGGACCCTCCATAGGAGATCCCGATCCCCATGTCGGAAATAGGAGAATGCGTCAGGACCCTCGCCACCGAGGAGGGCGAGGTCAGCTACTGGAGCCTCAAAGAGCTCGAGGAGAAAGGTGTCGTGAAGGACCTCTCCAAGATGCCCTACTCCATCAAGATCATCGTAGAGAACATGCTCAGGCGCAGGGACGGGGACGTCGTCACCGACGACGATGTCGTCGCCGCTGCATCCTGGAGCCCCGCCGGGAACGACGGCGAGGACATCCCCTGGATGCCCGCCAGGGTCCTGCTGCAGGACCTGACCGGCGGTGCCGCCGTGGCCGATCTCGCGTCGATGCGCGAAGCGGTCGCCGGCATGGGGAAGGACCCCGAGCTGATCAATCCGCTCGTGCCCGTCGACCTGGTCATCGACCACTCGCTCATCACGGACTACGCGGGAAGGGACGACGCCCAGGAGCTCAACGAGGAGCTGGATTTCAACAGGAACAGCGAGAGGTACGCATTGTTCAAGTGGGCCCAGAAGTCCCTCCGCAACTTCCGCGCCGTGCCCTCCGGGAACGGCATCTGCCACCAGGTCAACCTGGAGTACCTGTCCCCCCTGGTCCACGTCGTGGAGAAGGACGGGAGGAAGATCGCATACCCCGACTCCTGCTTCGGGACGGATTCCCACACCACCCAGATCGACGGTCTCGGAGTGGCCGGATGGGGCGTCGGAGGCATCGAGGCGGAGGCCGTGATGGTGGGGCAGCCCAGCTACATGCCCCTGCCCGACGTCATCGGGTTCAGGCTCACCGGCGCCCTGAAGGAGGGCGTCAACGCGACCGACCTCGTTCTCACGGTAGTCAGCATGCTCAGGAAGAAGGGCGTGGTCGGCAAGTTCGTGGAGTTCTACGGACCCGGGTACAAGAGCCTCCCGCTCCCCGACAGGTCCACCCTGGCCAACATGGCGCCCGAGTACGGGGCGACCATGGGATTCTGCCCTCCGGACGAGAGGACCATGGAGTACCTCCGCCTGACCGGGAGGGACGAGAAGCACATCGACGCCGTCGAGAAGTACCTGAAGGCGCAGACGATGTGGTACGACACCGAGCCGGAATACACCGACACCCTGTCTTTGGATCTCTCGTCGGTGGAGCCGTGCCTGGCCGGCCACAAGCGCCCCCAGGACCTCATCCCCATGAGGGAGATGAAGGAGCAGTTCGCCAAGACCCTGGACGCCCTCGGCGTGAAGGAGCAGAGGCTGCCTTCGGACAAGGCCCTCGGGGACGGTTCGCTGGTGATCGCATCGATCACATCCTGTACGAACACGGCGAACCCGTCCGTGATGATCGCCGCCGGATTGGTGGCCAAGAAGGCCTGCGACCTCGGTCTGAAGCCGAAGGAGTGGGTCAAGACCTCCCTGTCCCCCGGATCGAAGGCCGTGACGCAGTACCTCCAGAATTCCGGCCTGCTGATCTACCTGCAGAAGATGGGCTACCAGGTCTGCGGATACGGATGCATGACCTGCATCGGGAACAGCGGACCGCTGTCCGACGAGGTCTCCGAGGAGATCAGGGCGAAGGACCTGGCCGTGGCTGCGATGGCTTCGAGCAACAGGAACTTCGAGGGGAGGATCCACCCGCTGGTGAAGGCCAACTACCTCGCCTCCCCTCCGCTCGTCGTCGCCTACTCCATCGCCGGGAGGGTCGACATCGACCTGGACAGGGAGCCCCTGGCCAACGTGGACGGGAAGGATGTCTACCTCAAGGACATCTGGCCCGCGGATTGGGAGATCAAGCAGCTCATAGACCAGTTCGTGACCCGCGCCGTCTACACATCGAAGTACAAGGACATCTTCAAAGGGTCCGCCAGGTGGGACGCCGTCCCGTGCGAGGACTCCCCGCTGTTCAAGTGGGACGAGAAGTCCACGTACATCCGCAACCCGCCGTTCTTCGACTCGATCGACGAGGAGCCCGAGATCAGGAGCATCAAGAGGGCCCGCGTCCTCGCCAAGCTCGGGGATTCCATCACCACCGACCACATCTCCCCCGCGGGAGCGTTCGGGAAGGACACCGACGCAGGGAGGTATCTGACGGAGAGGAACGTGAAGCCCGAGGACTTCAACTCGTACGGATCCCGCAGGGCGAACCACGAAGTGATGGTGCGCGGGACCTTCGCCAACATCCGTTTGAAGAACATCCTGGTCCCCGGGTCCGAGGGCAGTTGCTCCGTCTACCTGCCGGACGGCACCGTCGGCACCATATTCGAGACGTCGCAGAGGTACGACGAGGACATGACCCCGCTGATCGTGCTGGCCGGGAAGGAGTACGGAACCGGGAGCTCCAGGGACTGGGCCGCCAAGGGACCCCTCCTCCTGGGGGTCCGCGCGGTCATCGCCGAATCCTTCGAGAGGATCCACAGGTCCAACCTCGTGGGGATGGGCATCGTGCCCCTGCAGTACCTGCCGGGACAGAACGCCGACTCCCTCGGTCTGACCGGGAAGGAGACCTTCGACATCGATCTGACAGACCTCGAACCGGGATGCACCGTCCGCGTCACCGCGTACCGCGACGGCCAGAAGCTCGAGTTCGACACGCTCTGCCGCGTCGACGTGCCCGCCGAGGTCGATTACATCGCCAACGGCGGCATCCTGCAGTACGTCCTGAGGAGGATGGCCTGAAGAAACACCACCCCGTCCGGGGACGGACGGGGCATGAAACCACTTTTGCGTTTTTCGAATCAACGCTCCTGCGGCGGGTTTGTTTCACATTAGCCCGTTTTTTACCGTAATAACGCCGTTATAGGGGTTTGCTGACATATGTCATATTTAAAAACAGCACCTATTTTGATAATTTATTATCATAATCAATTATTATAATAAATTATCAAAATCACTCTTGCGCCTTTGCCTCCCGGACCTGTGGCAATGATATACTGGCATCCCGATTAACGGCGCATGGCAGATGGTTTCGGCAGGATCAGCATCGAGACCTCGAGGAGCGTCTACACCATAGACGAGATAGCCGAGAGGGTCCGCCCCGTGGCCCAGCGTTTCAAGGTGTCCAAGGTCTACGTCTACGGCGCTTATGCCAAGGGGGAGGCCGACAGCGGCAGCGACGTGGAGCTCCTGGTGGATTTCGGGAAGGCGTTCGGGTACTTCGGGCGCGGCGGGTTCTGCATGGACCTGAACGAGGCTCTGGGGAAGAACGTCTCCACCGTGCCGATCGGATACTCGAAGGAGTTCGTCGACAGCATCAGGGACGAGATGATCGAGATCTACGATTCCGAGAAGGACGCCCCGGCGAAGAAGGAGAAGAAGCGCATCATCCCGATGAGGCGCATCTGACCTTATTTTCAGTATAAGGGAGGGGGAATCGGGCCGCGCCATCCCCAACCTTTAAGGTAACATCCGTGTAACGCGGACCCCGGTTGTGAAATTCACATGTTCGGGGGCGTGGACGAAGGCACTCTTATCGCGGCATACATGCTCATCCTGATGCTGCCCGCGATGGCGGGCCTGGTCGTCGGGCTCCTGCCGAGGATCCCCAGGGCCGAAGGGATATGCACCGTGCTCTGCGGGATATCGTGCGTCGCGGGGATGCTCTGCTACCCCGTGTGGGTCCTGGCCCCGGACTTTTCCGTTTCCCTGCCGTTGGATTCGTTCCTCGGATCGTATTCCGTATCCGTCGACGCTCTGACGGCCATATTCGTTTCATTGTCCTCCCTGGTCTTCCTGATGGTCCTGGTCCACATGTCCCATTCGGGACACGGATACCAGAGGGGATACATCGGGCTCGCATGCGGGCTGTTCGTCTCGTGCGTCCTGTTCATGATGTCCGATTCCGTGGTGCTCCTGCTCGTCTCGTGGGAGGCGGTGTCCATGCTGACCTTCCTGATGGCCGACATGAAGGACAACGTCCCCAGGTGGAGGTTCTTCGCCATCACGCACATCGGAGGTCTCCTGCTGATGGCCGCGTACGCGTACATGTGGTCCGTGGCCGGCACCGGGGACATCGGGAGCTGGAAGAACCTCGGGGAGGCCATGGGCCCGGCCGGGGAGGCCGCCGTCATCGCATTGCTGTTCGTCGGGTTCGGCACGAAGCTCGGGATGGTCCCGTTCCACGCCTGGATGCCCGACATGTACGCCAAGTCGCCGACGCACACCTCCGCGCTGCTCACCACCGTGTGCTCCAGCGCTGCCGTTCTGGTCCTGTACAAGAGCGTCTTCGCCTGGATAGGCGTGGACGGGGACGTGGAGATGGTCTCCGGCGTGTTCTGCATCCTCGCGGCGCTGACGGCGATGTGGGGAGCGATGGAGTCCATGGTGCAGGTGGAGCCGAAGAGGATCCTGGCCTACTCCAGCATGGAGAACATGGCGCTCGTGATGATGTGCCTGTCCCTGGGGATGCTGTTCTCGGGACTGCTGAAGTCCCTGGAATCCCTGGTCGTCCTGGCCGGATTGATGCACGCGCTGAACCACGGGATGTTCAAGTCCCTGATGATGCTCTCCGTCGATTCCATAGAGGATGTGACAGGTGAGACCGGGATAGACAGGATGGGCGGGCTCGCCAAAGCATTGCCGGCCTTCTCCGCCGTGGCGCTGATCGGCGTCATGTCCCTCGCGGCCATCCCTCCGATGAACGGGTTCGTGAGCGAGTGGCTGATGCTCCAGTCCCTCCTGGGGACCGATGCCATGGAATCGGGTCTGAGGATCGCGATGCCCCTGCTCGTGGCGATGATGGGCGTGTGCGGCATGATCGTCGCCACCTCCTACGC
>CAVDQR010000102.1:3507-5462 GCA_963611065.1 Bacteroides ovatus | reverse complement strand
GTGGATGAAGTTCGTGACGCTCCACGGGTTGTACATGTCGCAGCCCCCCATCCTGTAGCCGTCGTACCATTCCTTCGCCTCGGCGAACTTCCTGTCGGCGTACTTCTTCCGCTGCTCCTCGGTCCAATCCGGGAACAGGTCGTCCACCTGGCGCCTGATGGCATCCTCCACCTCGTCCGGCGTGAGACCGAAATGCTCCGCGAATTCCCTGGACAGGACGCCGCAGTGACAGATGTTGTTCAGACCGCTGGCCATCCCTGCCGTGATGACCCTCTGGACGCCGGTCAGGATCACGAAAGAGGCATGTTCGTTCGATTTCACGACCTTCTCGAGGAACGAACCGTAGATCTCCGCGAGTTCTTCGAAATACGGCTTCCCGTACGCTCTCGTCAGAGGCGTGTCGTATTCATCGATGAGGATGACCGGTCTCTTGCCGTGATGGATCTCCAGAAGATAACAGAGTGATTCCACGATCTCTTCCGGGTAGTCCAGTCCGCCGTTCAGCGTCTCTAGCGCTTCGGATCTGTCATCCTCATCCAGCATTTCGGAGGTCTTGAGATACTTGAACACCCTTCTGGCCGTCTTGAGGACCTCGTTGTACAGCTTCTTTTTGAAATCCTCGAGGTCGATGCCGGAGAAATCGCTGGCATTCAGTTTGATGACGGGGTAGCGGTTCCTGTACTCCTCCGCGTAGAGCGGGTACTCGGAGCATTGCTCTATCTTCAGGCCGGCGAAGCTGTCCCTCTCCGCCTCTTTCTCGGCGTATGCGACGTTGAAGAAGCGGTCGAGCATCGAGAGTCCGAGGCTCTTCCCCGATCTGCGGGGCCTCGTTATCATGACCGGTGCCGGACCGTGCTCGATGACGTCCCTGATCAGGAGGCTCGTGTCCGCGAAGTAATACCCTCCCTGGATGATCGTCTCGAAGTCGTAGCTGCCGATGAGAACCTTCATGTTCTTCGGGTTGTCATCGGCGTCATTGATTTTAACTCCTGCTCCGACCGCGCTGCGACAACCGTCGGCGGGCCCCATGGATCCGTGTTTTCCATCCATGGGAACGGACGCCGTCTGTCAGGTTATAAAGCGCGCCTACTGCAGTCAGTATTACAGGATGGTCTTCATTAGTTAGACCTGATGAATATACGTTGACATTTAACGGGCATTTTAAGGAATCTTAACCCACATATAAGGTACCTATATAGACTCCCAAGACTCTTTTAATATCCTATTAATTATGGAAGCTAATGCAGGATTATTACAACGATATGACGCGTCCGAACATCAGGGCGATGATCGGCGAGCTGTTCCGCGGGTCGCGCACCCGCGAGGAGCTCCTGGAGGTCTGCCACGACCGGAGCGCCGCCGAGGACGATCTCCGCAGGCTCGAGTGCAGGGACCTGCTGCTGTTCGAGGGCGGCATGTTCCGTCCCACCGCGTTCGTGGCCAACGCCCAGCGCATCTACTCCACGAGCGAAGACGATACGGATGTCGCCGAGGCGTTCGAGGCGTACTCCACATGGAACAGCTTCAGGGACGATTGCTTCCGTCCCTGGTTCTCACCGGATTCCGTCATGGTCATGGCGATGCTGTCGGACACCCCGTACTACCACGCCGACCTCGACGAGATGAGGGTGTTCTTCGACGAGAACGGGAGGGAGTTCATCGGCATCCCGGATTCGATGGTCGCCAGCGGGATAGTGTCCGTGGACGACGACGGGGTGGAGCTCACCGAGAGGGGACGCGAGGTGGCCGAGATGGTCAGGTGCATCCTGGCGATGCTCAGGGACGACCGCGCTTCCGTGACGCCGTCCAGCTCCGCCGTCTTGGCGCGTCCCAGGTACGGGCGCGGGAAGTTCCCGCTCATCGATTGAGACGGGATCCTGCAGCGGGGACGGGCCTCGGGTCCGTCCACCCGACAGGCAGGGGATCCGCGGTTCTACGCATCTCCCCGTCTGGAG
>CAVDQR010000102.1:0-3460 GCA_963611065.1 Bacteroides ovatus | reverse complement strand
AGCGATCATCGACCGGAAGGTGTCGGCGTGCAGGAGGTGCGTCATAAATGCTGTACAGATAGACGCAATCGGAAGCGATCGAGGGCAATCCGATGCAGAGGTTCCGCTGATCGGATCATGAATTTCGGAAATGGTGCGGATAACTTCCGAGCCAGATAGGTAAAATGGCGAACGGGAGGGGATTCGAACCCCCGGCTTGCAGCTTAGGAGGCTGCCGCCATATCCAGACTAGGCCACCCGTCCGTTAATCCGTGTGATAGATGGGTTGGATATAAGGATTTGGGTCGACCAGGATGTTGGATGGATGATGCGATAATAAAGTCGCATCCCGGCCGACCATCAGAGGCGTTCACATGGGCGATCCCGTCTCCGGCATACCTCGGGGGAGGTACTGACACACCCATTATCGGCCGAGTACATATACTTCTCGTTGTAATGTTTGTATAACGGGCTATGTTTGTAATTTACATCATACTCGTTTCGAACGTTATGATAGCTATTTATATCGAGAAGCCTTTGCAAGATTCGGGATGCATTGTGCCGTCTGGCCGCAAGAAAAGGATAATGGTGGCGTGTGTCACCTTCGAGACCTCGAAGGTCGTGGAACCGACCCTGTACTATGAGATCAACAAGGTCCACGTCATCCATTACGTCAAGGATCCGGAATCGGAGAACGGCCGGCTGTACGACAGTTTCTGCAACCGCGTGGTGGAGATGCTCGACGAGCAGTCCCCTCTGAAGGTGGAAGTGGTCAAGCACAACGAGAGGGTCAGCGACTTCTCCGTCATGCTCCGCACGATCCTGACGATCATCAGCTCCGATAAGGAGAACGAGCCCGGATGCGAGATCTACGTCAACGTGTCCGCCGGGACCCCGGAGTACGCCGCCGCGGCCGCGATAGCGTCGATGATGATGCCCGGGACGATCCCGTTCTCCGTCGGCACCAAGGAGTACACCGTGCCCAACGAGAGGATACGGGAGCTGTACTTCATCGACGGGAAGCCCGTCGGTCTCACCAAGTCCACCTACGATCCGCGCATCCTCCCGAGCTACACCATAGAGATGCCCGAGGAGCATCTCGTCAGGGCCCTGAGGATCCTGGACACCCGCAACTCCCAGAACGCATCGGTGACCAGCGGGAAGATGGTCCAGGCGATCAAGGACGCCGGCCTGTGGTACAGGGACACCCAGAAGTCCGAGGACGAGAAGAACGCCCAGAGGCAGAACGAGGCCGTCTATTACCAGAGGGACTTCGTCAACAAGTGGCTGTCCAACGGGTGGGTGGAGAAGGATCCGCGCCGCAGCAGGTACATCCTGACCGACGAGGGGCGCGCGATCATCGACACGTTCTACGTCGACATGCCCTCGGAATGATCCGATCCTCTCTTTTCCGCGTCCCTGAGGGACGCTATTCTCCATTCTCCACGGCCGACAGGCCGTCCCTTCTTCCGATCGCCGCTTTTTCGGACGCCATAGCAATTACAAAGATAACTCACATTACCAGCATTACAACCATTACAGCCAGCAGTTAATATACACCCTCGCCGATGCTGTACATGCGGGAAAACCGCAGGAGAAAAGACATGGCGAACTACCAGACCAAGCTCATACCGGCGATGCCGAGGCCCTCCCAGCGCCTCGGGGAGACCAGGGTGGCCGACAGGAGGCCCCGCTCCGGATACGGGGCGCAGAGGAACACGAACAACGGGATCAACGCGATCCTGGCGTACTTCGACTGAACCGGACCGAGCATCATATATCGTCGCTGACGATTGGTGCCGGCATGGGATGCGACCGTTTCGTTCTCACAGACACCCATGACGTCCAGGGGGACGCGTGCCTCGCGGATCTGCGCATACGCAGATGCAGGGGATGCGTCAGATGCCTGACGGAGCACAAGGGGACCTGCGAGATAGAGGACGGTTTCGGACCGGTGCTCGACGATATCCTCCAACACGGGGAGCTCGTCGTGAGGATGGCCCCGGAGAGGGGCGCCGTGCCCGACAGGGTGCGGAAGGCGATGGAGCGGCTGTCGAACATCCTGGATGCGTACACGGATTGCGGAGGGAACGAACCCCTCCCGATCGGATCCGTGAAGCTCAGAAGGATAGTATTCGAATGCCGCGGGGAATTCGCGGACAGGATGGATTCCGAGATGACAGGGGCCCTGCGCAAGGGCCCCGTCTCGGAAGTCAAATTCATTCAGGTTTGATTTTTGAAGAAAAGGTAAGGGGTTTGGAAGAGGGAAGGATCACTCCTTCTTCTCTTCGGGCTTCTTGGCGGACTCCCACACCTCGACGAACTCGATGCGGTCGACGCCGAAGATTCCGCGGTAGGCGGAGACGAGGCTGTACTTGGCCATGGGCCAGGCCTCGTGGTACTTGCAGATGTCGGACTCGGTGATGACGACCTTGTCGGCGGAGATCTCGTAGCCGAAGTCGTCGGCTCCGACGAAGTTCATCTCCATGACGGCCTTGGCCTTCTGGATGGGGTCGGCGACCTCCTCGACGACGGTGATCTTGTAGGACAGGTCGTGCCCGGCGAGGGGCTTGTTGAAGTCGACCTTGACGCGGCCGGCTCCGACGGACATGATGACTCCGGAGCGGTTGCCGAAGGTCACGGGGAGACCGGGGTAGGGGTCGATGCCCGCCTTGTGGAAGTCCTTCAGGGGGTGGAGCTTGACGAGGTCGGGGTTGCGGGGGCCGGCGGCCTTGTCGCAGGGGACGGAGACCTCGATCTCCTTGCCGACCTCGGCGGAGGCGATGGCCTCCTCGACGGCGGGGAAGAGCTTGCCGGAGCCGATGACGTAGGCCATGGGGGCGTAGACCGACTTCTCGTTGTAGATGTCGTTCTCCTTGGCGCAGGCCTCGATGTTCGTGTCGAACATCTTGCCGGTGTCTTCCAGGTACGCTTTGAAATTGATGCGGACGATCTTCTTGGTGTCTGCCATTATGGTCACCTTTTAAAGTAAGTGGACGCGCCCATCGCGTGGACCGATTTAATACTGTCGGCCTGGTTCCAGATTGCGAGGGTCGATGCAAAATCAATATAAACGATGCGCAACTACTCGCAGAACGGCGCCGCCTTGGCTTAGGGGTATAGCGGCTGACTTGTAATCAGCAGGCCGGGGGTTCAAATCCCTCAGGCGGCTCCACTTATGACATCCTTGAACGACGGGCTTATCATCAACCTCGCGATTCTGCCCGACATGAGGTTCGATGCCATCGGGATCAGAGGGCCGACGGAGTTCGGCGCCATCGTCAAGCATTTCACAGGCATGGGAGGAGACGTCGTCCTCCTCGATCCGGACGCCGTCCTCGGGAAGGACCACGTCATAGCCGCTGCGATCCACGCGGAGAGGGCGTTCTCCGAAGGCACGAACAGGTCCAAGACGCTCCCCACCGAGATAATCCTCTACGCCGCATGGGAGAGGCAGATCGGGAAGGCCATGGACAAGATG
>CAVDQR010000101.1:2082-5726 GCA_963611065.1 Bacteroides ovatus | reverse complement strand
ATTCACACATCCGGCGAGATTGCCTCGACATCGGCGACGACGGGCACGGAATCTGACGATCGTTCCCTGTTCGCCGTGTCGTTTCCTCCTTGGGAGCGCTCTATCTATAACTTTCGCTTGATGTTCCAAGACATAGGAACGAAAGCGAGCATCGTCTACAGAGTTCGACGATGATTCGGCGATATTAATGGGGGCCAGAGTCAGAAATCCTGGAACGGGACCAGGTCGCAGCATTGGCAGGAAAAGCACATGGTATGAAAACGCTCGGGGTTCAATCCGTGGCGTTTCATGGCGCTCTTCTGCAGTCCTGCGAGGAAGAGGCTCCTCAGAACGGACGGCGTCTCCATGGGGACGCCGGCGGCGATGAGCCTGTCGCGGTTCATGTCGTTTATGCGGACCATCCTCAGTCCGGGCAGGACGTTCATCCTGCACAACCTCTCGAGGAGCATGTCGATGTCCTGGTCGGTCTCCCCGAGACCGTAGAGGATGTTCGAGGCCATCTTGCCTTTTTTGAAATAGTTGTTCGCCTCGCGGAGCATCCTGAAGATGTTGTCGTAGTCCAGATCGGGGCACACCCTCTCGAAGATGTCCTTGCGGGCGCACTCCACGTTGATCTTGATCTCGTTGGCCCCCGCTTCGCGGAGGGCGGCTATCTGACCGACCTCGGTGATGTACGGCTCCACCCCGATGGTCATCTTCGGATACGTCTCCCTGACCGCCGCCACGACCTCCGCCATCCTGTCGATGGTGTGGTCCACGCTGACGGACACCCCGCTGGTGAAGGCGACGCTCTTGACCTTGGTCTGCTCCATGGATTCCGCGAGCATCTCCATGATCCTCTCGGTGGTCAGGTGCTTGTCCTCGTTGGGAGGGAGCAGGGGGGAGTTGCAGTAGGCGCAGTTGTAGATGCAGCGAGGGTCCAGGTCGAAGAACGCCTGCTCGGGGCAGTGGCGGACGACGGGCTGTATGGAGACCCCCTGGACGAAGGCGCTCCCGTCGCGGTAGAGCGCGAGACCTCCGTCGTCGTCGACGCGGAGCTCGAACTCCCCGTTCTCGTAGGATACGGGCTTCTTGACCCTGTACCCGTCGAAGGCGAAGACCGCCGACCCCAATCCGGCGCCGGGACCGGCGGTGGAATGGGAGATGCGGCATGGAAGCTCGTAGCCTTCCGGCAGGCGGATGCCCCCGCCAAGGATGAGCTCGGCCTTCTTCTTCAGGCCCTCTTCCATTTGGCGCCCTCCGCCGAGTCCTCGATCACGATACCGGCGTCCTTGAGCCGGTCCCTGATGAGGTCCGACAGGTCGTACATCTTCCTTCCGCGCAGCTCCTTGCGCAGGTCTATGAGGATGGACATCACGGCGTCCATCGAATCGTCCTGGGAATCCTCGGGCATTATGCCGAGTATCGAATCGAACTCCCTCACGAGCGCCAGCCATCCCTCGGCGGCCTCGGCGGACATCGTCCCGTCGGACATCGCCTTGTTGGACGCCCTGGCCATCTCGAACATGACGGCGATGGCCTCGCGGGTGTTGAAATCCTCGTCCATGGCCTCGCAGAACCTCCTGCGGTAGTCCTCGAGGACGTCCCCGACCCCTTCGCCGTGCGGAGCGGTCCTGAGGTAGGCCTGCAGCTCCCTGTAGTTGTTGACCAGCCTCGCCCTCGCGGAGTCGGCCTCCTGGAGCATGTCCTCGCCGTAGACGAGGGGGCTCATGTAGTGCGTGTTGAGATAGTAGAAACGGACGGTGCGGCCGTCGAACTTCTGGAGGACGTCGCGGACGGTGAAGAAGTTGCCCAGGGATTTGGACATCTTCTCCTCCTTGCTCATGCCGTGGCCCTTGACCTGCAGCATGCCGTTGTGCATCCAGTAGTTGGCCAGGGGCTTCCCGGTAACCGCTTCGGTCTGAAGGATCTCGTCCTCGTGGTGCGGGAAGATGAGGTCGTTCCCTCCGCCGTGGATGTCGATCTGCTCGCCCATGTTCCTGTAGATCATGGCGGAGCACTCGATATGCCATCCCGGCCTCCCCTCGCCCCAGGGCGAGGGCCATGAGATCTCCCCGGGCTTCGCCGCCTTCCAGAGGGCGAAGTCCAGCGGCCCCTTCTTGTTGGGGTCGTCGGCGATCCTGCCGGAGGACTGGAGCTGGTCGATCTTCTGGTTGGTCAGCCTGCCGTAGTCCTTGACCTTGGACACGTCGAAGTAGACGCTGCCGTCGGCCGCGACGTAGCCGTATCCGTTGGCGATGATCCTCCCGATCATGTCGATGATGTCGCCGATGCTCTCGCTGGCCTTGGGGTAGCAGGAGGCGCGGTTGACGTACAGCTTGGAGGTCTCCTCGAAGTACCTGTCGATGTATCTCTTGGAAAGCTCCAGGGGCTCGACGCCCTCCTTGGCGGCGCGGGCGATGATCTTGTCGTCCACGTCGGTGAAGTTGGTGACGTGCTGGACCTCGTATCCCCTGTAGCGGAGATAGCGGGCGACGGTGTCGAACACTATGATGCTCCTCGCGTGACCCATGTGGATGTCGTCGTAGACGGTGACGCCGCAGACGTACATCCTGACCTTCCCGGGCTCGATGGGCTTGAACTCCTCGACCGAATCGGTGAGGGTATTGTGGATACGGAGTGCCATCTAATCGTCGGTCGATACGCTTCAAGTAGAAAAAGGAAACGCTCGGGATGGTCGGAAACCGCAATGACCCAGACTCGCGGAATACGGTCTGTTGTCCTTATCTCCTAACATCTGCTCGGAAACGCCCTTTTTCCATACCTTCCGAAGGGAGGGGATGAGGTCCCGCCCCCGTCGGTAGAGCGACAGCACCGCCCTCAGCTCGCCCCCCGATGTCACGGGCACCGTCCTCTCCGCGGAGGAGGAGGGTATGCCGCCCTCCTCCCCGAAGGAGACCTCCTCCGCATCCTCCCCGTTCCCGAACGTCAGGGTCAGCAGGTACCCCCTGCCGCGGCAGTAGGCGTCCAACAGCTCCCGGATGTAATCCGCCGTCCCCTCCGACCCGGCATGGATGTGCAGTGCCATCATATCTGACAGGCGCACGAGGGAATCGTCCCCGCCCTCGTCCAGATCGGACATCCTGACCTCCGAGGATACCAGGGCCTCCAGGAACGCCGACGCGTCCCTGTCGTCCGTCCTGATAGGGTCCTCCTCGGCGACGACGACCACCGTGGCGACCATGATGACCACTATGAACAGCATGGCGTCGGCCATCGCCACGAAGCCGTGCTCGTTCGAGCGCACAGCGTCACCTCGAAGAATGCCAATACCATCCTCCCGTCGTCCGTCGGCACGGTGGAAACGAAGGTCCTCGTCCAAAGGTCCCCGTCCGTGCTCCCTGTCGAGAACTCCTCCGGGGGTTCGCAGAACCCTCCCGGGACCGTCGTGACCACCTTGATCCCGCTCAATCCGCGCGAACCCGCGTATCCGGCGAGGTAATCCCCGAATCCGGGGACGAACCTCCCATCCTCTATCCTGCCCCCCATCGACGTCCGGTCCAGGTCGTCGAACGGGTCCGCATCCGGCACGGACGCTTCGGCGACCACGACCAGGAACGCCCCCAGGACGGCGATCACCGCCATCGATGCGATGGCGCACTCGTAGAAATCCAGACTTCCGCTGTCATCCATGGGCGCGTCTC
>CAVDQR010000101.1:0-1916 GCA_963611065.1 Bacteroides ovatus | reverse complement strand
TCGAGTACATCCCCACGGCCTTCGCCAGCGCGGGAGGGCGCTTCCTCACGTCGATCCCTATCGATGATACGCCGGAACCGCCCAGCTCGTCGATGGAATCCAGGAGGAACAGGTCCACGGAGTTCAGCACGCGGGCGAATCCGCGGGGATCCGTGTACACCGGGAAGGACGCCCCGGTCTCGTCGGTGATGGAACCGCTGCCCATGCCCGGGTCGCGGGAGTACATCAGCTCGGTCCTGCCGAAGGCCATGACCTCGGTCCTCCCGGGGAACCTCGCCACGAGGTCGGACACCTGGTTCCTGGACAGCTCCACGGACAGGGTGGTCTGATAGGCATCGGACGGGAAGGCGGAGTTGAACGCGTTGAACGGCGATCCGACATACACCCTCCTCCCGTCCATGAACCTGAGCTGGGAGGGGTTGTTGATCATGACCGGCCCGTCGGAGGAGCACTCGTCCCTGCAGTCGAACCTCGGGAGGATGGCGACGCATTCGACACCGGCAGAATCACACGATGTCTTCGCGTCCTCCAGGCGGGGGCCGTACTCGTAGTAGACGCGGTCCGCGTACGGGAGGATGGCTTCCAGCACCTTCAGGCTGCTGACGTAGAACGACCTGTCGGGGTTCACGTGCTTGATCCTCCTCCTCTCGGGGACGGCGTCGTCCGAGACGTGCCTCGCCGTGCTGCCCGCGAACTTGGGGGGCTTCCCTATCAGGTTCTTGATCTCGTCGATCCTCGGATCGTAGGTGCGGTACACGTCGTACTCCCCGTCCGCGATCTTGAACGGGACCGTGATGGGATCCGTCTCGGTCACCTTGAACCCGCCGACCTTCAGGTCGCCGGAGAACAGGGACAGGCCGTCCTTCTTCCCGACCGGGTTGACGAAATCCGTGGAGACCAGGTGCTGTCCGCGGACCTTGGCGGTCCCGAGGCGGAACCCGCGGTTGTCCGGATACAGAGGCTGAACGGGGGATTGGACACCCCTCAGATACCCCTCGGAGGTCCCGCGGTTGAACACGGTCCTGAGGAGGTCGAGGCTCTCCCGGTACTCCTCGCCGCGGTCGCCGTCCTCCGCCAGGGAGTACACCTTCGCGGAGAGGTACGCGTACGCGGGCGAGCGCATCCTGCCCTCGATCTTCAAGGAATCCACGCCGATGTCCCTCAGCTTCTCGATGCAATCCGCTCCGAACAGGTCGGTGCAACTGAGAAGATACCCGGACTCCCCGTCCTTGGTGTACTTCTTCCTGCAGGGCTGGGCGCAGGAACCGCGGTTCCCGCTGCGTCCGCCCATGAAGCTGGACATGAGGCACCCGCCGGACATGCAGTAGCACAGCGCCCCCTGGATGAACACCTCCGTCTCTATGGGGGAGGCGGGGACGATGTCCGAGAGCTCGTCCAGGGTGAGCTCCCTGGCGAGGACCGCGCGGTCGAGACCGTTCTCCGCGCACCACTCCAATCCCTTGAGGGAATGGATCTGCATCTGCGTGGAGGCGTGCTTGGGGATGTCTATCTTCGATACGGACTTCAGGAGACCGAGGTCCTGGATGAGGACCGCGTCGGCGCCGATGTCCTTCAGGAACCTGACGAAGGCGACGGCCTCGTCGAGTTCGGAATTCAATATGGATGTGTTTACGGTGACATGCACTCTCACCCCGCGGTCGTGGGCGTACCCGACCGCTCCTTCGAGCTCCCTGTCCGAGAAGTTGCCCGCGAACGCGCGTGCGCCGAAGCTCTTTCCTGCCAGGTAGACGGCGTCGCATCCGCCCTTGATAGCTGCGACCAGCCCCTCGGGGGTGCCGGCCGGTGAGAGTATCTCCATGCCGTCGGCAAAGGGTTCGGCTTTTATATGTGTCGCATCGGGCGGTCTAACTAATGAAGAGTATCCTGTAATACTGACTGCAGTAGGCGCGCTTTAT
>CAVDQR010000100.1:0-5753 GCA_963611065.1 Bacteroides ovatus | reverse complement strand
GAATGCCGCCTTCTCGAACTCACTCAGGAATGAAGCATACGTCCCGTCCCCCAGGTCCTTCAGAGAGATGCTGATCACGATGTTGGAATTCTTCTCGGGGTCGTTCGGACGGGCCTCGGAGATCTTCAATCCCTGGAAGTAATCGGGTCCGTCGGCGTATTCGGCGTTGAAGTACGCGTCGGTCATGCTGAGATTCAGGGACTTCCCGAATCTGCGGGGACGGGTGATCAGAGTGACCTTGGCTTTGGACTCCAGGAGCCTGTGGATGAAGAGGGACTTGTCCACATAATATAGGTCCCGGGCCCTCAGCTCCCTGAAGTCCTGCTCCCCGATAGGCATGCCCTGCATGTTCTCGCCCTCCGATTCCTTATCCGCAATCCCGGATTTGAACTTGTCCTTCTTCTTCCGGCCCGGGCCGGAACCCTTCATGTCGCGTCTTTTGGACATGAACGGACCGATTTCGCGTTCCAGGTTTAAAGGGAACAGTGTGCAATCAGTATTACAGGATACTCTTCATTAGTTAGAGCGACCCCTTTCCGACGGAATCGGTCGACGAAATGTGTCGAGTTTATCGTGCGAGTCTACAGATACTGTATGCGACCCGCCTCGATGCGTTTCGGACCGGCATGCCTCCCCGAGGTAAGCGAACACGTACTCGGGACGGTATATCATGTCATCTTCGAATCCTTGGGCGTCGAGCCACCCGTCCGTCGAACCATGAAATCCCCTGTCCTCCAGCATCTCCCCTACCTCGGCCCGCGTGAATCCGAACATCCCGCCGTACCAACCCGAGAACGCATCGTCGATCTCCGAATTGTTGATTCTGTATAGTCCACTCTGAGACAGACTCCCAAAGCCCATCACCACCGCGTAATTCAGATGGCTGTTGTCTTTCAGCGCGAGGCCGAGGGCGTGATCGAGGAATCTCCTGATCTTCTGTTGCAACTTCTTCCTACCGGCCGTGGCGTTCACGGGACCATCGTAGTCGTCTACCAGGACTATCGGGTCCTTCCCATAATGTGCCTCGATCATCTCGCAGAGGTACCTGATCGACCGGGAGAAATCGACGTAGCCACCTTCACCGTTGATCCGTTCCGAATATCTTTCCTGGAGGGGCCCTCTGAGCTTCTCAGAACCCTCCAACTCCGGAAATCCTCTGTATATGTCCCGGACCATCTCCTTGAAGGATGAGAGGAACGCGTCGAAATCATCCGTACAGAGCTTCTCGAAGCTCATAGTGATGACATGTTCGGAGTTCTTCACGGGATCGTCGGGACGGGCCTCGGATATATTCAGACCCTCGAAACGGTCGGGTTCTCCGGCATACCTGATGTTGACGTATGCGTCGAACATGCTGAGGTTCACTGACTTCCCGAACCCGTCGGGACAGGTGATCAGAGTTACACATGCACCGGATTCCAGGATCCTGTCGATGAACATTGATTTATCCACAAAGTGCAGGCCCCGATCTCTCAGGGTCCTGAAATCGCTGCAACCGATTGGCATAGCATTCACGACTGCTTCCCTCGGTTCCATATCAGCCATCTATGATATCAATTTTCGCCCATGATGGAGCATCCGACCCCCGATTCCATCCGAATCATCGGGGACGGATAATCCCCGCACGCCCGGAATGATGGGGTCCGGGAACAGAACATATTATCCTTGACGCGCATCCACCGGGCGATGCCCGAACCCCAGAAGAAGATCCTGCTAATCGTCATGGACGGCATGGGAGACCGCGCCTGCCAATCGCTCAGGGGCCTCACCCCCCTGCAGTACATCAGGACGCCCAACATGGACTGGTTCGTGGAGCACGGCTGCGCCGGGCTCAGCGACCCCATCGCGCCCGGCGTGAGACCCGGCAGCGACACCGCCCATCTCGCCCTCCTCGGATACGATGCGAGGGAGGTGTACAGCGGGAGGGGCGCGTTCGAGGCCATCGGCGCAGGTTTCGACATGCAGCCCGGGGACGTGGCCTTCAGATGCAACTTCGCCACGGTCAACGCGGACATGGAGATCCTGGACCGCAGGGCCGGGAGGATCAGGGGCCCGGAGACCGTCCAGCTGGCGGAATCGCTGGACGGCATGGAGATCGACGGGGTGGAATGCTTCGTCAGGGCGAGCACCGAGCACAGGGCGTTCCTCCTCCTGAGGGGCGACGGCCTGTCCCCGGACGTCACGGACTGCGACCCCGGGAGGGACACCCGCGTCCAGGAATGCCGCGCCAAGAACGATGAGGCGGAATTCACCGCGGAGGTCGTCAACGGCTTCATGCGGGAGAGCCGCGAGATACTGAAATCGCATGTGGTCAACAGGAAGCGCTCGGCGGCGGGACTCCCGCCGGCGAACATGCTCCTGCCCCGCGGGGCCGGAGGATACCCGTCCATCGAACCTTTCACCGAGAAGTACGGCATCACGGCCACCTGCGTGGCCGGCGTCGGATTGGTGAAGGGCGTCTGCAAGGTCTGCGGGCTCGACGTGTACCCCCTGCCGGGAGGATGCGACGGCAGCCTGAACTCGGACCTCATCCTGAAGATGGAGAGCGCCCTCAGCGCCCTGCAGGAGTACGACTTCGTCCTGATGAACATCAAGGCGGGCGACATCGCGGGGCACGACGGCGACGCGAAGGAGAAGGCCGAGGTCGTCAAGAGGATCGACGACGCGGTCGGGATGCTGAAGGCGGAGATGCCGGACGACCTGGTCGTCGTGTTCACATGCGACCACTGCACCCCGTGCTCCGTCATGGACCACAGCGGCGACCCGGTCCCCGTGGCGTTCTACACCCACGGCATGGTCAGGGACGACGCCAAGGAGTTCAGCGAGACCGGATGCGCTCACGGATACGTGGGCAGGATAAGGTCGTCGGACATCGTGCCGATATGCCTCGACATGTCCAACCGCACCGAGAAGTTCGGTTCGTGAAAGGTTTTGGTCCCGCCCCGGATGGGGCGGGACATGGATCATCTCTTCTCCAGTTCCTTCTGGAGAGCGGCCAATTGAGCGCGGAGCATGGATATCTCGCCCTCGAGCTTCATTATCCTGTCCGTCTCCGGATCGGGGAGCTCGTTGTGCATGAGCTCGTCCTTCTTGCACTTGATGCCGGCCTTCTTGACCACGGTCCCGGGGACCCCCACGACGGTGCAGTCGTCGGGCACGTCCTTCAGGACCACCGATCCCGCGCCTATGCGGACGTTGTTCCCGATGGTTATGTCCCCCAGAACGGACGCGTTGCATCCGACGACCACGTGGTTCCCCAGGGTCGGGTGCCTCTTGCCCTTGCTCGTGGACACGCCGCCGAGCGTGACGCCCTGGTAGATCATCACGTCGTCGCCCACGATGGCGGTCTCCCCGATGACCACGCCGGTGGCGTGGTCCACGAAGAACCTCTTGCCGATGGTCGCTCCCGGGTGTATGTCGCATCCCGTGATCTGGTGGGCGATGTAGTTGACCTTCCTGGCCTCCATCTTGTCCCCCGCCAGCCACAGCTTGTGGCTGAGGCGGTACATGCTGACGGCCTGCAGGCCGGTGTGGTACTTCCTCGCGTCCTCCTCGTCGACGATCGCGGGGTCCTTCTCCATCGCGACCGCCAGGTCGTCGGGGTCTATCTCGAAATCGATCATCTCTGTCATTGGTCGAACTCCTCCTGGTCCCTCACGAAATCGACCGACGGGCACGGCCCGAAGCAGTCCCTGCAGAATACGCATTCGTCCTCATGAATCCTGACCTTCCCGTCCTCCATGTAGAGGGCGCCGGGATCGCACCTGGCGGCGCACAGCCCGCATCCGACGCACTGCTCGGCGCGGACGATGACCTGGAACGCGTGGTCGATGTGCATCCTCGCGTCGTTCTCCACGTTGGCCTTGGCGATGATGGACCCCTCGCGGTATATCGTGGTGAATCCCACGTTGAGGAACTCCCCCTCCGGGTCCTTCTCGATCACCCACGCCAGCGCGTGGCAGAACGGCTCCACCGCGTCGAGGTCGATCGGTCTCGACAGGGCAGCTTCGATGCTGTATCCCATGGTGCACGGGCTGAACCCGTCCTGCACCTTGATCGTCAGAGGCCCGCGCTCGGGCACCTTGGTCTGCTTCGTCAGTTCGGCGACGCCTTTGCCGGTCACCCTGCTGACCTCCTCGCGGATGGACTTGGGGGCGTTCTTCCACCTCCACAGCCCGAACTCCTTCCACTCGGGCGGGAGCCCGCGGTCGGCCATGTACTTGTTCAGATACTCGTCCCACTGCTCCCAGCGGTCGCTCTTGCCGGCGATCATCTCGAACTCGGCGAGATCCGAAGCGGGGCACAGGAAGCAGCCGATCCTGTCCAGTCCGCGGGTGTACCACACGTTGTAGGGCTCCTTCTTCATGAAGAGGTACAGCCAGACGTGCATGGCGCACCAGTTCTGGATGGCGGAGGCTCCGATCTGACCGGGCGTCCACGGGTTCCTCCAGATCCTGGGCTTGGCGTTCCTGGCCTCGGACTCGTACTTGCGCTGTCCGATGAACGACAGAACGCCGTTGGGGAAGTTCTTGGTTATCGCCCCGACGGTGGGCCCGAGCTTGTTGGTCTTGCAGCACCACCTGTAGTCCTTGGCGGGGGGTCCGAAGTAGACCAGGTTGCCGAAGAACGCGTCGGCGGGCGCGTGCTCCTCGATGAGCTTGAGGTTGTGCCTGGTGCAGACGTCGTGGACGTGCTCCACGGTCTCGTTCAGTTCCAATCCGGTATCGACGAACAGCACGGGCAGGTCGCATCCGGCGTCGATCGTGAGCAGCAGGGTGACGAGACTGTCCTTCCCTCCCGAGAACGACACGATCGCGGGGACGTCGTTCTTGGCGATGGTGTTCCTTATGAATCCCGTGGCCTCGGTCACCCTCTTCTCGATGACTGCCCTGTTGGCCTCGACCACATCGTCCCACGTGTGGGCCTTGTCGGACGGGCGGTACTCCTCGGGCTTGTACCATCTCGTCTTCACCGCCACACCCTTGGATTCCGCGACCATCTGGGGCCCGGTCATCCTCGCCATACCTGTGGCGACGACCTCCCTCTCCGGGGAGAGGATGAGGACCTCGTCCCCCTCCTTGATGTCGGGGGACGCGTCCGTGACCCCGGGGGCCATGAGGTTCTTGCTCTCCTGGACGAACTGGATCGCCCCGGGATCGCAGATGACCCATCCCTTCGTCGCCTTGCCGGCGATGCGCAGGGCCCCCTGCATCCTCAGGATGACCTTCCATCCTATCCCGAGGTCGTAGCGGACGGTGGCGACGATGTCCCCGTCCACCACGACCTCGTCCATGCGGTCCAATGCAGGGGCTTTGCTCAGTATCGCGACGTGGCCCTCGGGGAGCACGAGCTCCCCGGAGCCGGGGCCGTAGTCCTTGTCCAGGAGGGCCCTTATCATCTCGATGTCGTAGTCGAACGCCGGCCTGGCGTCGCCGGGCGGCGTGAGCACGATCTCCTCGGTCGGCGAACCGCAGCTTGGACATTCCTTCGATTCCAATATTGGCAGGTTGCAGCTGCGGCACCAGCGCAGGTGGTTCTTCCCGAGACGTATCGCGCCCATGATATCGCATCAGACTAGTGCTGATGCCTATATTTCAACTGCGCCTGAGCATCACCGCCATGTAGCCCGCGACGAGTGCGGAGACCCCTGCCAGCGCAGCGATGCCCGCTCCCATCGGGATGCCGTTGCCACCTGATCCGGAGTCGGAGTCGGAGTCGGAGTCGGAGTCGGAGTCGGAGTCGGAGTCGGAGTC